>NZ_CEYLVT010000233.1:8151-11740 GCF_982860115.1 Moorena sp. | reverse complement strand
AATTAAGAATTAAGAATTAAGAATTAAGAATTAAGAATTAAGAATTAAGAATTCTGCATTCTACATTCTACATTCTCAATTCTGCATTCTTCATTCTACATTCTTCATTCTGCATTCTTCATTCTGCAAACCTGCCCGCGCTAGTTATGCCAAATAAGCTTTCAGAGCTTCTGCTGCCAACTCCGTCATACTTTTCCCTTGGTTAGCAGCAGCTTCCTTAAGACGAGCATGGACTTCTTCGGGAATGCTAATTCGACGGCGATTTTTAGCAGTAGAAGATTTTTTAGCTGAGGATTTCTTACTTGGTAGCTTGGCATCTGGATTAACTATACCGCTACCTAGCTCATAGTTAGCAGAAAATTCCCGAAGGGCATCAAAGCCAATGCGATCGCAAAAATCCCCAAAACTCTCTTCTGGTTTGCGCTCTTCCCGAAACTGCACAAAAATTGGTTCAAAGAAAGATTCCAGCTCACTTTCTGGCATTTTCTGCACATAGGCTCGTGATAACCGAGTTTGATCTGGTGAAGCTCCCAGCCACACTTGATAAGCCTTTGGTGCGCTACCGACAAATCCCAACTCTGCCATATACGGTCTAGCACAGCCATTAGGACAACCAGTCATTCGGATCACAAAATATTCCTTCTCTAACCCCAATTTGTTCAGCAGTAACCGAATCCGATCAACCATGCCAGGGAGCGCCCGTTCTGATTCGGTAACCGCTAAGCCACAGGTAGGTAAAGCTGGACAAGCCATGGAGTAGCGCACTAACGGTTCAATTCCTTCTGGAGTAACTTGAATACCGTGCTGTTCTAGAATCTGATTCAGGGCTTGCTGGTGGGTCGGGTCAATCTCATAAAGAATAATATTGTGGTTAGCAGTCAGCCGCATCGGTAGGGCAAATTTCTCAGTAATTTCCCGCAGAGCTGTTTTGAGTCGAAAATCCCCTTCATCTTTGACCCGACCATTCTCAATCGATATCCCCAGGAATAGCTTACCGTCTCCTTGTTCGTTCCAACCCAAATAATCTTCGTACTTAAACGGGGGTAAGGGCTTAAACGGTGCCAGGGTTTTACCGAAGTAGCTTTCTACTTTTTCCCGGAACTTATCGACACCCCAATCATTGATTAGGTACTTCATTCTGGCATGACGGCGGTTTACGCGATCGCCATAATCCCGCTGGGTTGCCACAATTGCCTTAACCAAGTCATAGATATCGTCTTTCTCTACATAGCAGATGTGGTCAGCTAGACGAGCAAAGGTTTCTTCCTTATTGTGAGTGCGACCCATACCCCCACCAGCCAGAACATTAAATCCCTCCAGTTCTCCCTGGTCGTTAGTGATTACCACCAACCCCACATCTTGGGTATAGATATCAATCGAGTTATCCCCGGGAACCGTTACGGAACACTTAAACTTCCGGGGCATATAGTGTTCCCCGTAGATTGGTTCCTCTGTGTCCTTGAAAATAGTACCATTACCATTGCGCTGCCGTGCTGCTTTCACCTCCGGAGCTTCCTCAGCACTAATTACCTTTTCCCCATCCAGCCAAATCTCGTAATAGGCACCAGTTTGAGGGGTAAGTAAGTCAGCAATCCGATCAGCATACTCCCAAGCATACTGATACTCTGGTCGATTTTTGTATGGTGCTGGCGCAGCCATAACATTACGGTTGAGGTCTCCACAAGCACCCAACGTTGACCCCATATTGCGGATAATTGCTGCAATTGTCGCTTTCAAATTCTTCTTGAGAATGCCATGAATCTGAAAACCCTGACGGGTAGTTACTCGTAGGGTATGGTTACCATACTCTTCTGACAACTGCTCCAGAGTCATATAAAGCTCTGGTGGAATAAATCCTCCAGGATTTCGAGTGCGCAGCATCATCTGATAGTCTTTTTCCTGACCCTTGACCCGGTTATCTCGGTTGTCTTGCTGGTAAGACCCGTGAAACTTAAGAATTTGAATAGCGTCTTCTGTAAAATGAGTGGTATCCTGTAGCAATTCAGTTGCCACCGGCTCACGCAAGAAGTTACTGCGTTCTTTAATTCCTTCAATCTTAGAGGGTTTGCGGGCTTTAGGAGTCTGAGATACAACCATGGGTTCAACGGAGCAAAAAAGATGAATAAGTATAATTACCGATAATTCGGTCGGGATTACGGTTAATTATTAGATCCTAATACTACCGTTGCCCATTGGATCGATAACTTTAGAAATCCTAAAATTTCTCCAAATTCATTCATTGTCGTTGAATGAGATACCGGCAAAGAGGAAAGGAAAGAGTTGAAGGAAGGTTGAAGCTAGTAGATTGGCCAAAGCGAGTAGATGCACAAGAGGATTGTTGTCACCTCAGTTGAAGTATTTGACAGTTAATGCTTCATCCTTTATACTTCATCCTTCATGCTTCATCCTTCATGCTTCATCCTTCATCCTTTCCCTTTGACAATGGACATAATAAGTTTAGAAACGATAGCCTGCACCCAATGTAACAGTGACAGATTCAGCTGAACTATTTTCGTAAGCGTTAAGACCTACCTTAGTATTACCGTAAACCAAAACATCCTTAGCAATTTGGCTCTCAGCACCCACACCAAGCACCCAAGCATCTTGATTACCTATGGGTGTATTGTCTCCGTCATCTTCAATAAAAGAGTAACCAACACTAGCAAAAACATTAGTATTTTTGGCTACGCCTAGGTCAAAGGAAACACTAGGAATAATCGCGCTAGTTTCATCATTGAAAATCACATCACCTCTTAGAGAAACTGGAATATTTGAAGTTGTCAGACGAGTGGTAATATTACCACCAATATTTTGGTCATTTCCTTGTCCATCACTGGTTACACCGCCAGCCAGTCCAACGCCAATGTAGCTAGCATCTGTACCTTTAGCACGGAGATCATCGGCTCCTGGATTAGCGGAAGCCATACTATTTCCTAGTAAAACTGGAGCAATTGTTGTAGCAGCCAAAGTAGAAATAGTGAGAATAGATTTTAGTAAACCTTGCATTGTTTGTTTCCTCAAATTCGTTTTTTTTGTTCCTTTCTCTACAAGTCGTTGGGAATAAACAAAAGGTTCCTGAGGTTCTAAAAAAAAATCTAAATACTTGAAAACCTTGAAATGACTTGAATCTAGCTAATCCGGATATAAGTAGAAAAAATCTGGCTTACTTTTTCCTTCCCTAATTAGTTGATACTCTTTAAAAGAGAGTCGGTTTTATCAATTAATTTAATGTCTGTGTTTTGGTAGTGGACTGTTTACCAGGTGTCACAGATTGTAAGTATTTAGCTATCAGCTATCAGTTATCAGCCATCAGCTATCAGCCATCAGCTATCAGCCATCAGCTATCAGCCATCAGCTATCAGTCATCAGCCATCAGCCATCAGCCATCAGCCATCAGCCTATGCGCTACGCGCACGCTACGCGAACAGCTATTAGTCATCAGCCATCAGCCATCAGTGATGCGCTAGGCCCACACAGCTATCAACTATGACCCATTCGCATAGCGTGGCCAACGGCCAAGGCTTTGCCTGACTACTGACTACTGACTACTGACTGCTGACTACTGACTACTGACTGCTGACTACTGACT
>NZ_CEYLVT010000233.1:0-8051 GCF_982860115.1 Moorena sp. | reverse complement strand
CTGACTACTGACTACTGACTGCTGACTACTGACTACTGACTGCTGACTACTGACTGCTGACTGCTGACTGCTTACATCTAATCTTGTTTGATACCAACCATGCCATATCCAGTAATGGTAGACAGAGGCACCTGGTAAAAATACTGACGTCGGAACTGTTCTTCCTCAATGGCAGCAAAAAATATTGCGTTCGCGCAGCGTGCGCGTAGCGCAATCGCATCATTCCCAGCAACATTCGTTCGCTCGCGTAGCGTGGCTAACGGCCAATCGGAAGACCACTCCCTGTCATGCCAGCTGATTTGTACCCCGCAGTCCTGGTAAGAAACCTCAAAACCAATCGCTGATAGGGCATTCAGTCCTAACTCAACAGTGCGATCGCTTAAATCCAACTTCTCCTGCAATTGCACCAAAGTAGCCCATTGACCCGTGCGACTGAGGAACTTAGCAATTCCTAGCAACTTTTTCCAGGTGTCTTGGGCAGATAGTTGTTTAGGCGGTGGATATGCGATCGCTAATTGTCGTTCTGCCTGTATTGCTCTCCTACACCATACTTGTAACTCATCCCAACTCGTCGGACACTCATAAACCATTAGAGGAGTTAAACCTTCACCCTGTAACTCTTCTCCCCGCCAATCTAAAATCCAATCCAGCTGATTAGAGACCTGTAAACAAGACTGGAAAAAATCATTTTCTTGGCAAGGTTGCACCGCAACGAGGCGTACTTCTGGGCGTTTGTCATAATTATTATAGTCTAATTCCACAACAGCATTACATCTAACTTTAGGGACTTCATCCTGATAATGTCCCCACCAAATTCCAGGAAAACCCATACTCGTAGAGTCATCCCAAATTTCAAATTTAGTTTTAATATACTGTACTTTCCGCCCTCTCAAATCCTTAGAGTTACGATTCCAAACCTGCTCAAACCAACAGTTTTTAATCAGCAATTTTGGCACAGGATTACCCATGCCACAAGGTTCCAGGTGTTTCAATTCATCAAATAGTGCTTTGCCCAACTCAGCAACCTTAACCACCAAATCCGCTTCCATGGTTGGCATCATCAAAGCACCCGTAGTCCCTAGTTTTTGTGCCAACTGCTGATTAATCGCTTCGGTAAATAAAGGAATATTATCCACTGGCAAACTCAACCCAGCCGCAAAAGGATGACCTCCGAAGCGATCCAACAAATGAGCTTGGGAATTGACTAATTCATAAAGATCAATAGTATTAACAGAACGAGCCGAACCCCGTGCTATATTGTAGGAGTGTTTATCCTCTAAACCGGCTTCTACCAGTTTGCTTTCTCTATCGCTATTTTCAGTACTTAACAAAACTGTACTTAACAAAATCGTCGGGCGTCCGTATTCCTGAGCAATTTGACCTGCTACTAAACCTAAAACACCAACTGGCCATTGGGGATATTCTAGGACAATTACATTAGTAGTAGACAGATCAAGTTGGGCAAGTTTATCCTTAACCTGCTTAGTAATATCTTTTTGTAAAGACATGCGGCGGCTATTAGCTAGTTCCGTCTCTAAAGCCAGTTGCTCACAACGTTTCTCATCCTTACTAGTGAGTAACTCAACACAAAATGAAGCATCCCCTTGAATCCGACTTACAGCATTAATTCTCGGGCCAAGTCCGAAAGAAATATCAGTCGGGCGATCGCCACTGCGTTTACACAACTGTAACAATCGCGCTATACCAGGACGAGAGCGAGTTTTCAGTTGCTGCTTCAGTTGTTCAATTCCCCGTTGTGCCAGATAACGACAATCTCCAGATAATTCCACTAAATCCGCAATTAGACCAATTGCCACCAAATCCAGCAAGTTCTCTAATCGTTGTTGGGGAATATTAGGTGAACGCTGATACATTGCTTCCACTAACTTATACGCCACCGCCACCCCAGATAAATGAAATAAAGGGTGAGTTTCAGCAAAATAGCGGGAATTGATGATAGAAACCACTGGCGGACGGTCATCTGGTAAAGTATGGTGGTCAGTGATAATCACATCGATTCCCAACTGGTGAGCGTAATCAATTTCCCTCAGATTCGTGCTGCCAGTATCGCAGGTAACGATAAGTTTCACCCCAGCAGCATTCAGTTGGTCAATTCCTGGACAATTCAAACCATGGGATTCCGTCAGGCGATTGGGAATGTAGTAACTTAGCTGTTGGTGCTGCCAGAAAAACTGTCCCAGTCCTTCCCATAGGACACTAGTAGCCGTGATTCCATCCGCATCAAAGTCCCCCCATATGGCAACCTTTTCCCCAGCCTCACGGGCTTGCAGTAGGCGTTTTACTGCCCATTTCATTTCCTGTCCAAAATCAAAAGGGCTGGTAGGTTGATACAAATCTGGGTTGAGGAAACCAGCCAGTTGTTTCTCCTCTCGTATTCCCCGTTGCCACAGCAGTTGAGCAGCATAATGTCCCGAAGAGCCATTAGTATAGGATTTGACAGCTTCGATGAACCACTGAGGAATTTCCCCTGGCGCTAGGACTTGCCATTGGGATTGGGACATGGATTCTGACATGGATTCTGACATGGATTCTGACATGGATTGGGACATTATGCTGATTTGCGATCGCTTATAGTTAGTCAAGTTAGTACAAAAATACTAACTTAATCAGACCGACCCATAACCAACTTTATCCAGAACTATTGTTTTGATGCAGTGGCTACTTTCTTGCTAGTATGCCTATTGCCTCTTGCCTCTTGCTAGTATGCCTATTGCCTCTTGCTAGTATGCCTATTGCCTCTTGCCTCTTGCCTCATAGATACTGCTTAAACGGGTGTGCCAATATTCCCAGTATCAGATCAATTTCCTTAATATAATAGTCATCCAAATCAATAAACACCAATTGATTCACCAACTTGAGAAACTTCCAATTCGTCCCAGTAGTCACAGCTCCATAGATAGCATCAATATCCTGATCCTGTTGTTGATTAAATCTCTGAGCTGCTACCATTTCCGCAATGCACTGTCCTAATCCCCCCTTAATATTTTCATTTTTTGCCTCCACGAGGGTTACAACTGGTGTCCGAATTTCATACATTTCCTTAGAAGCAGTAAGGATATAATCACAGTATCCATTTAATCCAGTTCCTTTATCGACATTAAACTCAGTGCCAGAAAAAAAACCGATTTTGAAATCAAGCATACGGCGCACTTCCAGTAAAACCGGAGCAATAACTAACTCAGAACGAGCTTTTTCCGTATTGATAGCATTCGTGATCGGTAGATTTTCCTTAAGCGTCGTTTTCAAGTGATCACTCGGCTCGATAGGAGCAATATCATTAAATATAGTCTTCCCCTCATCAACAATGAGGTTAAACGTCGTTTGAACTTTGTAGATGGTTGTAAAGTCACTATATGCCATGATATTTATTTCTCAGGTTTCCTATAGCAATCCTAAATCAAGGAAACAGAAATTAATCCTTTCTTGATGCAAAGCGCGAGTGAGGGAAACCCCCTTTGGCGGCGCTGCATCGCTGGCAAACATTAACAGATGAACAGCTAGAAACGTTTCCCAATATTTGTCCTGATTTTGTAGTGGAGTTACGATCTAGTTCAGACACTCTGAAATCTTTGCAAGATAAGATGGTTGAGTATATGGAAAATGGTGCTAAATTAGGCTGGTTAATCAATCCCCAACAACGCCAGGTAGAAGTTTATCGACCGGGGTTAACAGTAGAAAGATTAGATAATCCTGTTGAATTGTCTGGTGAAGAAGTTTTACCAGGTTTTTTGTTGGATTTGCATCGGGTTTGGGATTGATCAATGCCTAAAAGGATTATGGAAAAGGCGATGCCAGGATTAATTACACAAGCCCTTGACAATTTCCCCATCTCCCCATCCTCATAGGGTGTGGGGTGTGGGGCGTGGGGTGTGGGGGATAAGAAAGCGATGCAGAGGTGCGACCCGTGGCGAATTTAATTCGACGACTGTAAGGGCACCATTACCTTCACGCGGGGGTTTCCACGGGGCTTACAAGGTGCGGACGCAGGTTCCGCACACAGCCCCTCCCCATGACCGCTCTGCATCGCTTACCAATTTTTTGCTCTGAAAGCTATTTTCCTAGCACCGTGCTATTGACTTTATTCAGTTAATATGCGTGCCAGATTACTTGTGCAGTTTCTTCGATAGGCTAAAGGGAACGATAAATCTGTGAGGACTGGGGTATGACTCAGGAATTAATCGATCTCAGAATAAGTATCCTAGAGGGACGCTACGCAGATGCCTTAGCAATTGTAGATGAGTTGGAACAGATGAGTAAACGCGCAACTCTGCATCAGATTGAATCCTATTTAAACAAGGCATTGATTAACTTGATTAAAAACCAAGTAGAGGAGCGTTTGGCAAATTCTTGGGCAGCTTCAATTCGTGATTTCATTCGGGAAATCCAAAAACTGAATCTCAAAGATAACCAAAAATCCTATACTATCAATGCTGATCAATGGCAGTCATTGATTGACAATGAACTGGAGGCAGCCATTTCCACGGCGAGTGTGGAGGTTCTCAATGGTGCCTATACTCCAGCTCAACTTTCAAAACTAGTAAATAGAGCTGAGCTCAGGCAAACAACTCAAGATTTGTTGGCTTTGACATACCTCCATTCAAAAAAGGATTTACCTTTATTTATTAATGACTATTTAACTAAATTACCAGGAGGTTCTTATTGGAACCAAGATATACAACTATAAATCGAGTTATTCACAATCGACAATACCTATGACTTCCCTTCCTTATCCATCACAGCCACTAATTTCACCTCGGCAAACCTTTCTTGATGCAGTCGCTCATGGGGGAAACCCCCAAGACCGCGCTGCATCGCTGCCGACAATGTATGACTTACCCAGCGACAATCCCAACGAACCTGGTTTGCCTGACGAATTTCATTTCTTTCAACCCCTACTATTATTGTTAACCTTTGCCCCTGCCAACTCCAACCCAGAGTTAGTCTTTAGTGCAAGTGACCTCAATCTTTACTATGATCTCAACCATCCCGGTTGGTATAAGCGACCGGATTGGTTTGGTGTAGTAGGTGTGCCTCGGCTTTATGAAACCAAAGACCTACGTTTAAGTTATGTCATCTGGCAAGAACAAGTTAGTCCATTTGTAGTGGTGGAGTTATTGTCTCCTGGCACCGAAGATGAAGATCATGGTCAAACCGTGAGCGCACCGGGAAAACCTCCGACTAAGTGGCAGGTTTATGAACAGATTCTGCGAGTACCTTACTATGTAATTTTTAGTCGCTATACCAACAAGTTACAAGGGTTTCATCTGGTTGGTGATCACTATAAACCCGCAGTGCTAAATCAGGGCAGGTTACTGATGCCAGAGTTGGGATTAAGTTTAGGGTTATGGCGTGGCAGTTTTCGCGATATCCCTCGATTATGGTTACGCTGGATGACCCTTGAGGGGAATTTGATTCCTCTAGCAAGTGAGGAGTTGGCACAAGCTCAGCTCGAAGCTATAGAAGCTAAGCAACGAGCAGAACGTTTGGCGGCGCGACTGCGTGAGTTAGGTATTAATCCAGACCAATTGGATTAAGTCGCTGTCTGAATGCAGTAGCGAATCGGAGAAACCCCTACAGGTCGGCGCTGCATTGCTGTTAAGGATTTATGCGAACGCGCCCCGCGTGACCTGCGCTCAATCCCGTAGCGTGGCCTACGGCCAATCGCATTTTCACCACAATCACTGCATCAATGGCCAGTACTTTTAGTTCAGATGAGGATTTACCTGTTAAAACTACCCAGAGAATTGTCTTACAAAACGTCAGTTGGCAGACGTACAAGGCGCTATTGGCAGACTTAGGAGATCATCGAGCCTCGCGTCTTGCCTATGCTCAAGGAATGCTAGAAATCACGATGCCCTCAGATCGCCATGAGACATACAAGCAGCTGCTAGAACGGATGGTGAATACCTTAACCGAAGAACTGAATCTTCGGGTCAAAGGGTTTGCTTCTACAACCCTGAATCGGGAGGATTTAGAGCATGGTGCAGAACCTGACTCTTGCTACTACATCGGCAATGTTGACTGTATTCAAGGCAGGACAGTAGATTTAGCCACTGATCCTCCACCAGACTTGGTGATTGAAGTCGATATTACCAGCTCATCCAGTCGGAGATTTGGAATTTACAAGCAGATAGGAGTGCCTGAAGTTTGGCGTTATATAGGACAGACTGTAGAAATTTACCGGCTGCAAAATGGAGACTATGTTCGTTGTCAGGACAATTTCACCTTTGATATTCTCTCTGTAGAGATTATCAATCAGTTTTTGCAGCAAGCAGAAACCCAGGATGACACTACGATGATTTTAGCTTGGCGTAAATGGGTCAGAGAAAATCTACCAGAGGATTAAGGTTGCGGCTAAAGTATTTGGTTTCTAGGCGTTTCTGAATACTATCTTCAGCAATGGCTTAATGAGGATTATTAAGGCGTTGCAACCTAAACATATCCTCGAATTTATATAGACTGAGGTTCATAGCTTAAATTAGGGAATTGCGTGTAAAAAAAATACCAATTAAAGTAGGGTGAGCAAAGTAATCTAATCTAGAATACTCAAACAAAACAAATTGTTTTTGCCCACCCTACAAGCTGATATTTCTAGCTTCGATTAATTGAGCCATACTAGTTATTCAGATAAAGGGTGATTAGCGCGCTCTGGCTCATGGTCTAATCAACCGTTGGTGGAGATCAAGAATCTTTGTCCCATTCAACACCTTCTTTCTTGGCCTCGGTAACAGCACGTTCTAGAAGGTAAGCAGCAAGGTTTGATAGAGGCCGTCCATCGTAATCAGCCCATCGCTGTAAATCGTCTGCAATCCGGTCTGGTAAGGTGACTTGTATACGTTTGCTCATAATGACAATTATAAGTTTACCTGTTAGTTGATGTCAAATTTTACCTTATTTGTACTTAAAACGTATCTTTTATATACATAATAGTATACTATTGATGTAATTACCAGCAAGTTTCCTATGGTAGAAACAGTTAGAGAAAAAAGCGATCAGCCTCCTAGCTATCAGCAAGCTTTAGACGAATTCGGCATCACACAACTGTTGTCCCATTTAAAGCACTACGGCGATGCCGACTTCAATGCAGAGTCAATGGATATAGAAGAACCAGAACTAAAAACTCTAGCTACCGTCCTAATCCAGCACCTAACTGAGAATCTGACCGGAAAACTGATAGCCAGTTATTTAAATACCATCCGCCAGGTAGACTCAGATCTACTGTTTGACCCCATTAAAACAGAAATTGCGCCACCATCAATAGACCCCCCAGCTACTTGGAACCCTACAACAACACCCCGTTATCAAACAGGCTCACCCATTAGGTGGCGACCTCTAAACGGTCAAATGGACTGGGGTGTTGTGATTGGATTCTTCTACGCCTACGCCAGGCATCAATGCCAATGGGCAATTTGCTACCTGATCTGGCTTGACAAAGACTCCCCTAGTGCGGCTTGGATCGTTGCAGACACCGCTTGGGAAGAAGACATTGAACCTCGGCATCCTAAGGGTACGCTAACAACCAAGTATAAAGATTCCTATTCTTGGACTTGCACTGAGGCTGTTGGCCCTCGAAATTATTTGAAATCACCCAATGTGCTACGAACTCCTTCTGGGAGATACCGTTTCGACGATCAATATAGAACCCCTCCCCGGACTCTAACTCAACGAGAGCAAGATCTAATTGAACTCTACAGCAACTGCCAACTGGGTATGACTCCTAGACAATTCTATCATAAATGGGATGTGAATTACGAACAAATCGCTAGTATCTGCTCACGCTCAACTGCCACCGTTCAGCGCTGGTTTTCCAGCGGTCACAACTATCGCCGTCCCCAGCCAATTGATTTGCGCCATCTTGCCCTGATGGATTTTCTCTTGGAGCATTTTGAGGAGATTCCACAGGTAATTAGGAATTTGCTATGTCCTTATCATCAAGAGCAAATCGGGGATGGGTAATGGCTAATGCTCAGGGGGTGACAACAAGGCATTAAACTAAACAGGGTGTGGGGTGTGGGGTGTGGGGGGTAGGG
>NZ_CEYLVT010000232.1:0-11768 GCF_982860115.1 Moorena sp. | reverse complement strand
AATAGGCAATAGGCAATAGGCAATAGGCAATAGGCAATAGGCAATAGGCAATAGTAGTAAAGAGGTGAAATATCTTTTTATATTATACTAAATTAGCGTAAGCTTAAGCGCTACGCGCACCACTGACCACTGACCACTGATCGCTAAAGGCTTACCTTAGGGTTTAAAAATACCCACTGAAATATCAACACTAACTGGGTCTTCATTATCCACTAAGCCATCGCCATTTTCATCCCAAACAGAAGTGGCAAAAAAACCTTAGGTGCGCTTTCCGTTGGCGAATTAAATTCGCCACGGGTCGCACCTCAACGAATATCGATTACCTGCTCAGAAACTATCAAAAATAGAGACCCCTGTTTAGTCGCGCATTTAAATTCTGCTTTCTGGACTAGCTCTGGAGCGTTTGTGCGTAATTGAGGTAATACTTTCTGGCACTGTTGATCAGAATTAGAGCAAACTAATGGCTTCACAAACGTAGAATCATTGGCTACTAAGGGCAAAACCCCCAACCATGTACCAGTGCGACTGCCATTTCCTAGTGGTTTATCCCAACAAAAAAAACTGACTCGCTGGGGTTGTCCTGGATTCTCAAAAACCTTTAAACTTAAATGTTTGCTATCACTACACTCTCTTTCCCATTCAGCTATTTGTTCAGGAAAACTATCGTCAAGGTCAGCTAAAACTTCCTGACATTGACGTTCACCACAATCCCCTGCTACCTTCCGAGGCTGGGTTTTATCTGCTGGAGTTTCACTAGCACAACCAAGCATAAGCAGAACAACTATAATACTAGGAATTGCTAATCGTTTCACTCTCATTTCACAATTGCAAATCTTTATTATAGCGTTTCCTATAAATTTTATTCCCTGTTCCCTTTGCTATTGCAATTTCACTTTAAATGTGCCATTCTCAATCTACAGAGCAAATCATTCAACGCATCCTTAGCTGATGGTGCTTCTGGTAACCAACTAGACTCAGAAGCTTCCTCTAATTGACTCTGTAGACGACTATATTCTCCCTCATGAAAATTAAAATTTGTATCTTCCAATACAGACTTTTCTGCTCCTGCTAGCTTTCGAGCGATTAAATCTGGAATATAAGGTAACTGGAACACCTCATTCAGCTTAACCAAGTTAGCCTCTATTTCCCCAGTTTTCATTAAATGGATACCAGTCAACAGCACCCGATAGACATAAAGCAAGGGTTTGACCCGACATGGACTCATTTTTTGAAACAGTTTCCATTGGGTTCGGGAAAATCCTAGATAGTGATGGGCATGGTAGCGAGTAATGCATTGTTTTGCGATCGCTTTTAATTCCTCATGCTCCGGTGTAGTGTGAATAACTAGGGGTGAGTACAGCTGCTCTAAGACATAACCATTCTTTTTCAGCAGCATCTCAAAGAACTTTTTGATATCGTGAGTGACTAGATCCAGTTCTATGGAATCCCGAATTTCCGAAACTTCAATCGTTTCCGGTCCCGGCTCTAGTCCTATAACTTTCTGTACTGGCAGAATGTGACTACCACGCAAATCATAATCAGAATCTGGTGAAGGGAAACCATACAAATGCGCTCCACTGAGGGTAGCAAATAACAGTGGATGGGGTTGAGTAGAAATTACAGTTAGTAGTTTTTGGTTTAAATTCATATATAACTAAACCCTACTTTGACGTGCTTTAATCAAAAACTCATTAGCTGCTTCATAATCAGGACGTTCTGGCAAATTGGTGTTAGCAAAAGCAGCATCAAACTCTTGATGTAAACTCAATCGCCAAGCCGTAACCTCCTCCCATGGCATTTCATCCCGACGGATGGCTAGGAGTTGTTGCCGATACTCCTCAACTTTAACTGGTACAAACCCCTCTTTCAAGACTGTGATACCTGAGAGCAATAAACGGATTAAGTGCATAGCATGTTTTAATCGAACTGCTCCTTTAGTCCGAAAATCTTGCTCCATTTTCTTAAATTGGGACATCACATACCCATTATAGGTTTGGTAAACCAACCTAGACAGAAAAATATCTCGAATAGCTAGCAATTCCTCTGCTAGAGGAGTGGCTGTTTCCACTAGTGGTGTGTAGAGACATTCCAACACATTTGGATTAGCCTTCAGTGCCAAAATGATAAACTTTTGAAGCTCCCAGTAGCACTCCTGAGTCTCGTGGTTTTCTAACTGTTCCGGAATCCCATACAGTGACCAGTGAAGCACAGCTGGTGGCAGGTAAATACCCCGTCTGTCTATATCAGAGTTTTCATCATCCAGACCAAATGCTCTCGACCCTACTACACAGCGGTAGATAACATGATCATATAAATTTAACTCTGTGAGTAAGTCTTCCGAGAGCTGTAAGCCTTCTTTTTGGAAGTGTTTACGAATACTAAATTCATGGCGACGTAGGGTAACTTCCCTATCATTAGGCAAACGCACCCGATACGCATGGGAATCATCTGTTGGTGCTTTTACTATTACAGCGACTGCGCCTTGTACACATAATGTTTCACCAGCAGAATTTTTAGCAGCCACACGAGTTACAACTTGGGTACCGACTGGCAAGATTAGGTGAGGATTCATTTATTATAAGTTTTTTGTATAAACCCTATTACAACAAGTTTAATCTAATGAACTACCCCGCCCTGGACGAGGACGGGGTATCAGCAGACCCGTCTGATGAGCGTGATTTTTGACGCTTCATCTTTCCCAGTTGCCTCATCGATCCAGTGTGCTTACTGGCCTTTGAGGTAGAGCTAGAAAATCCACGTTTGTCGAGGTCAGTTCCGTACCCCGGCTGTTTTCCATTAGCTGCATTGAACATCACCATTGTGCTTGTCTTGTCTCTATCAAGTTCAAACCCGCAAGCATCACAGGTGTGGTATCTATTCGATAGTTCAGCCCATTCTTTGTGAACTTTTCCACATTTTGGACAGCGCTGAGATGGTTTTAGCTGTCTACTTGGTAACTGAAGGACAATTCCGCCTTTGAGTTCAATTTTGTAGGTCAGCATTTTATTGAGAGTACCGAATCCTACATCTAGAATGGCTTTGTTCAATCCAGCTTTTTGCTTCTTTCTTTTTGACCCTTTTTTTGCTTTTCGGGTCATCCCTTTCGTGTTGAGCTTTTCAGTTACGCCGATGTCATAACGACTAGATAGATCTGACGTAACCTTGTGTTGCCAGTCTTTGCGCGCCAAGCCAACTTTCCTTTTTAACTGGGATTCCTTTTTGTTGGCTTTTTTCCAACGCTTAGACGCCTTTATGCCTTTTTTGAAATTAGGAGCTTGCTTTCTACGTTTTTCTTTCCCGGCTGCCTTCACTTTAGGCTCTAGAGTTTTAGTAAAACGCTGGTTAGCTATCTCCTCGAACTCGCTGCCATTGAAGGCTGTGATTGCTGTCTCAGTCCCCAGGTCATAGGCTACGATCTTCTCGTACGTCAAATCAGATTCTGAACCATATTTAGTTAATGGGGTTTCTGCTTTGACAGTTATTGAAGCATACCAAGCGTTTACACTAGGCTTGTAAGTAATTGTTAAGGTTGTTGGTGTTCCCCAAAACTTTGCCTGCCCACGCATCTTTATAGTGAGACCGAGGTCGTTCAGTGTCAAAGTCCCATGCTTCCCGTCAGTATTCACTTTCCAGCCAGCTTTACTAGGGTAAGTCCATCCGGAGTAGTTCCGAATTGGCTTATATTTTGGGATTCCACCTAATCCTTGAAAGAACCGATTATAAGCTAGGTCTACTCTCTTTAGAGTAGCTTGCAAAGACGTACTATATAACTCCTTATATTCCGGCCAGCATTTTTTGAAATCAGGCAAACAGTTTTGCTGATCAAAATATCCTATAGACTTTTTGTTGACTTTCCACTCATAACGGCGTTCACCTATCCCGGCGTTGTAAAGCAACTGGTGCAGTTTTCTCGCATAAAACATTTTTGATGTAGCTGTTTTATTGGGATATAGACGAAATGTCTGTCTGAGATTCGCCATAAATGGAATCACCTCCTTGAATTTTGTATTCTTGGCTTGCTATACTATTAGTCTAGTTGATGGTAAATACAAATTTCAACCACAAAAAGGAAAAAACCTCAGAAAAGAATGAGGGGCGCGCCCGCTCATTATGACGAGCTAAAAAGACAACACGGAATCTGGCTAACAGATACGACTTGGAAGTGGTTGCAGTTAGCAGCTAAAGACTCCGGGGTAAGCGTTGGAGAATACATAGAGAGCTGGGTCAGAAAACAGATCTCTGGTATTTGAGAGGGCTATCCATCCCCCACCTGGACGTTCGCGTAGCGTGGCCAAAGGCCAGGTGGGGGAATTTCGCCCCCTCAAACTCCCCCTACTTTGTTAAACCAGTATAGCATTTATAAGTAAAACCTAAAATTAATAACTATGCTACAAGCAATGCAGTAATTTATCCAATAAATCTGGTTTTTTAACAGGATTATTTTTTTTTGTTTTTTGCCAATTATCTTTGGCTTTTGCAAGCAAGTAATAATAACTACTTGGAGACTTGAAAACTACATTATATTTCTCAATTAAATAAAATTTAAGTTCATATAAGTCCCAATCAGATTGTTTTTGTATCCAATCAATTACTTGTTCTTTTTCTTTTTTATTTAAATAGCCTTTTCCCCCTTTGTAAGATAATTTTAATCCTTCTACTCCCGCTGTACTAAATCGTTTTTTCCATTTACTAATGAAGCTCTTTGATACATTTAAAGCTTCGGATATTGATTGATAGTCCCAGCCGTCTATGGCAAATTTTACAGCCAGCGCTCTTTTTAATTCTCTTGCATCTGGATTCTTCTTAATCCATTCATTTAACTCTCTGTTTTCTTTGTTTGACATAATTTTTTTCTGATTATTATGGTAAATTTTATTATTTTTATAGTTAACTTAAATTTATTGTTTATGTTATTAGTAATATCTTTGATGCTGGTTATGAAATAAAATCAATGTTTACCACTCACTATGTCATCCCTAAAACCATCAAAAAATTAATACATCATGATATATGTGGTGATACCACATCAGTATTTTTGTTTAGCGTAAATATTTTTTAAGTGCTTCTTAACCGTATTGATGCTGATAAATAGCTGCTGGGCAATTTCTCTGTAAGTCAAGTTGGCTTTTTTAAGTGACCAGATTTCTTCTTCCCGAGGCGTTAACCCATATTTGAGCGCATCAGTGCTAGCAGAATTTTGAGAAGATTGATGTTGATCTTCTAGGGTTACTAAGAGGTAAGGTTCTGGGGATAATTCTAACGTTAACCATCTAACCCTAACCCGAAGCTTAACTGACTTATCTACTTTAATTTCAGCTTCGAGAATTAGCTTGCGGTCGCCAAACCACTCACGACTATCAATTAATGATTCGCAAACTCGCCAAATTGGGTCAGGGATAGAATTTATCTGTGACCTACCTTGAGTGATTTGAGAACACATTCGACGTCCACACTCATTGGCATGAAACCAATCTTGGTTAGTAGTTAGAATCAGCACCCCATCCACAAACCCCTCAAGGATTGCTTGGATCAGTAATGGGGGTTCTGATCTTGTTCGTGCCATGACTACTTAAACCTGAATTACACATTATCCAGAATTCCGAATTTGTCCAGTCTTTGCTAGATACAGTTTTGGCTCAGCTGCAGATCACAACAGATGAGCCAAAAGTGGCACTTGACAATTGGTAAAATAAAGTATAATATTCCTGAGCTCTTAGCTGGCTCTAGTTTGAATTATTAACACATCAAGTAGCAAAGAATTGTGAACAGGATTGTGAAGAGGTTTCCTGAGGTGCGACCCGTGGCGAATTTAATTCTTAATGGGTCAAGGGCACCTAAGTGTTCGGCGATCTTGTTACTGACGCAAGGGAGTGTGTCTACTGACAAAGGCTCCCAAAGGTTCTCGCGTGTTGCGAGGATGTTTGAGAAGTAGCACATGTTTGGCATGAGCCATAATAATCCCAAATCTCAGGGACTTTGAGCCACTTAACCCCCTTGCTTTGGGGGGTTAGGGGGGTATGTACGAGTAGGATCCAACACCTTTAAAATAGCCTCTTAGACCTGGAATATGCCTAAGGGCGTTTACCAGAGTTTAGCTGCGATTTCCTTGAGTTTAGGTATTGGTTGGATTCTAATATATTATGCATTTTTATTTGAGATGTAAACAGCAGACCCGTCGAAACCGGGAACTTCGGATCACAGAACAGGGAACAGTAGGAAAGAGCTCCAAAGCGTTTTTGATGTGATCAGACATCAGCAAGATTCTTGATGACCTATTTGTAAATCCTATAGCTGAGGTGAGATTTTGCCATCTTTACAAGCGTCTCGACAGGGAAGACTAACAATTAAACAGTATCGAAACCGAAAGGGATGGACAATAGAGGATCACAGATGGCTGGTCGAGGCGAGTAAGATCTTAAATCCAGATATCGACTGGGCATCCTCGGAGTATGGGTTGCAAGAAATCTATGCTCCTGGTGTCTCCCTAGCTACTTGGAAACGCTTCTTGCAAGGAAAGCCGATTAATGCCCAAGTTTTCCAGATATTTTGCCAAGTTTTAGGACTTAACTGGGAATATGTGATTGAGAATAACCTCCCTAAGTCCTCAATCCAGAAGACAACCACTAAAATCCCCTCAAATCGAGTAGATTGGTCAGCAGCGCCGGATGTGCCAGTTTTCTTTGGACGTACCGAAGAATTAGCTACCCTAGTGCAATGGATTCTCCAGGATCGTTGCCGAGTGGTGGCAATTTTAGGAATGGGTGGAATTGGCAAAACTGGACTCTCCTTGAAGCTAGGTAAGGGTGGAATTGGCACTGATCAGTCCCTGAAGCTAGCCAATGGCATTCAGGATGAGTTTGAGTATGTGATTTGGCGATCGCTACTTAATGCTCCTCCCATTACCAAAATTCTCGAAGAGCTGATCAAATTTCTCTCCAACCAGGTAGAAACCGATTTCCCAGACACCATCGATGCTCAACTATCACGACTACTTCACTATTTGCGTGAGCATCGCTGTTTGCTAATCCTCGATAATGCGGAGTCAATTCTACAAGGTGGTGACAAGCCTGGGCAATATCGAGAGGGATATGAGCAGTATGAGCAACTGTTCCGACAAATTGGAGAAGTCTCCCATCAAAGCTGCTTGTTGATCACCAGCCGAGAGAAGCCCCACGCCATTGCCAGACTTGAAGGCAAAACACGACCGGTTCGTTGTCTGGAATTAAGCGGTTTTGAAGTTTCAGATGGCAAGAAAATCTTTAATTCCATTGCCTCGTTCTCTGGTTCAGATCAGCAATGGCAAAAACTGATTGAGTTTTACAACGGTAATCCTTTATCCCTAGAAATTGTTGCCAAGCATATTGATGAAGTCTTTTTGGGTAATATTGGTGACTTTTTAACAGAAGGAAAACCAGTCTTCGATGACTTTCGTGAAGTGTTAACGTGGCACTTTGAGCACTTGTCAGACTACGAAAAGGACATTCTGTACTGGTTGGCAATTAATCGCGAAGCAGTTTCCCTTGCCCAACTCCGAGAGGATATCCTCTCACCAGTGGCTAAACAGCAGTTACCAGTAACACTGCAATCCCTGCAAAGACGTTTACCTTTGGAAAAAAGTTCAGCAGGCTTTACCCTGCAACCTGTCCTGATCGAGTACATTACTGAGACAATCATTGACAAGGTTAGTCAGGAAATACTCACAGATAAAATAGCTCTGTTTAATTCTCATTGTTTGCTGAAAGCTTTGGCAAAACAGTACGTTCGGGAAGCTCAATCCCGTCTGATACTCAAACCATTAATCGACCGGCTAATCGCTAGTTTTACTAGTCAATGTCGTCTGGAAGAAACCCTAAATTGTAGTCTTTCAAAGATAAGAGAAAACTTGGTGCAAAGGGTAGGCTATGCACCCGGTAATATCCTTAATCTGCTCTGCCAACTGAAAACTGATTTAAGGGGTTATGATTTTTCTAATCTCACTATTTGGCAAGCTTACCTTCAGGGGGTAGAGTTGCTAGATGTAAACTTCGCTAATGCTACCATCGCTAAATCAGTTTTTACTCAACCTTTTGGTAGTATTTTGTCAGTAGCATTTAGCCCCGATAGCCAGCTTTTGGCTGCAGGTGATAGCATGGGCAAGATTCATCTGTGGCAAATTGCTGATAGTCAATACCGCTTAACTTTGAAGGGACACACCAGTTGGGTATGGTCTTTGGCCTTTACTAGGCTAGATGATGGTAACAGTGAAGATACTCAGATTTTGGCTAGTAGCTCTGAAGATCAAACCGTCAGGCTCTGGGATATTGCTACCAGTCAATGCCTCCACACCTTGCGAGGACATAGGAGTAGAATATGGTCAGTTGCTTTGAGTGGAGATGGCACAATTGTTGCTAGTGGCAGTGGCGATAAGACCGTCAGAATCTGGGATGTTAGTACCGGTGAATGCTTGAACACCTTGCCAGAGCACTCCCAGACCGTAAGAGCCGTAGCTTGTAGTCGCGATGGTGCCATTCTCGCTAGTGGCAGTGAAGATAAAACTATCAAACTCTGGAACTCTGATACAGGTGAATGCCTCACCACCTTGCAAGGACACTCTCATCAGGTCAGGTCAGTGGCTTTCAGCCCCGATGGAACTACTATTGCCAGTAGTAGTGATGACAAAACTGTAAGGCTATGGAATCTTAGTACCGGTGAATGCGTTAAGATTCTGCGGGGACATACAAAAAGCATACGGTCAATTGGCTTTAGTAAAGATGGAACCACTCTCGCCAGTAGTAGTGATGACAAAACCGTAAGGCTATGGAATCTTAGCACCGGTGAATGCATCAATAAGTTGTACGGACATACCAATGGCGTTTGGTCTATTGCTTTTAGTCCAGATGGCGTAACCTTAGCAAGTGGTAGTGATGACCAAACTGTAAGGCTATGGAATATTAACACCGGTCAATGCCTCAACACGTTTCGAGGATATACCAATGGTGTATGGTCTATTGCTTTCAGTCCAGATGGGACAACCCTCGCCAGTGGCAGTGAAGACCAAACCGTAAGACTTTGGGATGTTCGTACCGGTCAATGTCTCGATACCTTACGAGGACATACCAATTTGATATTTTCTGTTGCCTTCAGTCGAGATGGTGCAATATTAGTCAGTGGCTCTAAAGACCAAACCCTCAGACTCTGGGATATTAGCACTGGTGAATGTCTCAACACCTTCCACGGACCCAAGTGGGTACTTTCAGTCGCCTTTAGTCCCAATGGAGAAATCTTAGCCAGTGGTCATAATGATGATGGGGTGAGACTCTGGGATATTAGCACCGGTGAGTGTTTCAACACCTTACTAGGACACACGAGTTTGGTCTGGTCAGTGGCTTTCAGTCCAGATGGGACAACCCTCGCCAGTGGCAGTGAAGACCAAACCGTTAAACTCTGGGATATTAGCACCGGTGACTGTTTGAGTACTTTGCACGGACACCGGAATATCATCAAGTCCGTTGTGTTTAGTGGAAATGGCAGAATTCTCGCTAGTGGCTGTGAAGACCACACTGTTAGGCTCTGGGATGTTGGCACTGGTGAATGTCTCAACACGTTGCGCGGACACACCCATCGCTTACGCTCAGTGGCGTTCAGCCCTAATGGTAAACTGATCGCCAGTGGTAGTTATGATAAAACCTGTAAGCTCTGGGATGTTGAGACAGGGGAATGTTTAAAAACTCTCCATGGCCATACTAATGTGGTATGGTCTGTTGCGTTCAGTCGAGATGGTTTAATGGTGGCTAGTAGCAGCAACGATGGCACAATTAGGTTTTGGGATATCGAGAAGGGTGAATGTATCAAAACCCTGAGAGTGCCTAGACCCTATGAGGGGATGAATATAGCTGGTGTTACTGGTTTAACAAAAGCAACGATGACGTCCCTGAAAGCGTTGGGAGCAGTTGATTAGATTTCGTGGCAGTTGTCGGTAGTCGGGAGCGGTGCGACGGGTCGCACCTGTGGAATGGGCATCTTGCGTGGAACTGGCATCTTGCGTAGAACTGGCATCTTGCGTAGAACTGGCATCTTGCCAGTTTCATGCTTATTGCCGGGCGGGCAGGATGCCCAAGATGGCCGGGCGGGCAGGATGCCCACTCTACGGATCTCGGAACAGATGTAGGGTGGGCAGTGCATCCGTTAGATTCACTTGCTGACCAAAGCCCATTGGTGAGCACTGCCCACCAATGGATTAAACAATGGTGCAAGAGTTCAGTTCACCCCAACCTAATACCTGATAAGATTTTTTTCAAGCACAAAGCAATTACTCCAAAGATCACGATTAGCACAACTGGTACTATCACACTATTGATCAAAGGGTTGTCACAGCTCTTCTCCATGGGTGGAATCAGCTTGGATACAGCCTGACACTGCTTCCCTTCAAAATCCACTAAAGCTGTAACCGCTGTTCCAGCACCAACTACCGTTACTAGAGTCTGGAAGTTGCGATCGCGTTCTGCTTTTTCCAGCTCAATTTGACTACGAATGGCATTGAGCCTCGTCTCTAGCAACCTTAAGGCAACCTCCATTATATCATAGTCTTTAGTAACCTGCAATAGGTAATTTTCCTTTACTTCTTTACTAAAGGTTTCTAAAAACTCTAGATTATTATCGGCACCGAATTTTTGGCATTTTTGGTTGATGATTTCTAAACGGGTTTGATAATTGAATAAATTAATCTCGATAATTTGGTTTTGAAAATTTAGTTTAGGCAAATCCAGGGTATAGTTCCCTAAATACTTTTGAATGTCATCGAGTTTGGCTGCGAGGGTTTCGTCTCTAAAGCCAGAAGCGTTTTGGTCAGCGATAATTTTCTGATTGGCTTCAACCTGCTTATAGAAATTTACCAAGGACTTTTTGATTAAGCGACTTTGGCTGTAAGCCCATAAAATTTTGTTTCTATAACTAAACAGACCCATCCAATCCGTATACAACTCCGCTGCCTTTTCCATACTTGCTTGGTCAGGAAATATCATAATGATCACATGGCTGTTGCTCTGACTATGGGGTTGATATCGCCACAGCTCAAAAACTTGACCACCAAATAAGCTACCTTTTCCCTGTAAATCTTGTGACCAATTCGCCCCTTTATCGAAAACCTGATCACCAGATTTGGCAATGTTTTTTTCCTGTTTGGTCGAACTTTCCGGTGTTGATTCTCCCTGTAAATCTTGTGACCAATTCGCCGCTGTCTGGAAAACCTGATAACAGGATTGAGCAATGTATTCGTAGCTTTTGCTCGACGTTTTAGCTAACCATCCAGAAAGCATCCAAGTTTGCCCTAGGGTCGCTGTTTCACCTTGTAATCTCCATTCAATTTCGGCTCTGAGTCGGGCAAAACACTCAGGGGTTTGGGGGTCGGTTTGATTGTTAATGGAACAATCAATTTGCAAGCCATAGGTATCATTTAAGCGAACAGGGTAGTAGTAACCTTCTAGGGTATTGTTTGCTGTCGTAAAGTCATAATACTTTTGCTTAGGGAGGAGTTCTAAATATTTAGTTTCTAGATCAGGGTCAGAGAATTGACTATCTGCTGGGAGTTTAGCTCGGAACTTAGCTTGCTTTTCTTCGTTCTCAGCTTCAGTGAGGTTGAGAGCATCTCGTAAGTCATATAAAAATAAATCGAGAGTTGGATAGATTAGATCGCTCACTATAGCACTCTGTTAAATTGGGTGAGGTACAAATTATTATTTTAGGTTTTAGGTTTTAGGTTTTAGGTTTTAGGTTTTAGGTTTTAGGTTTTA
>NZ_CEYLVT010000231.1:0-11824 GCF_982860115.1 Moorena sp. | reverse complement strand
GGGAATCGGGAATCGGGAATCGGGAATCGGGAATCGGGAATCGGGAATCGGGAGTCGGGAATCGGGAATCGGGAATCGGGAATCGGGAATCGGGAAAAAGTCTAGCAATATAGCACTACCCATGAAGGTCACGACATTCCTAAACTCCGAAACTTATTCATAGCTGACTTCAGACTTCAGACTTCTGACTTCTGACGCTAAGCGTAGCGCTATAGCCATGGCCCTATCGGTAGCGCACTACCAATGGCTTGGCAAATCTTAATTTTTCATTAGTTTTTGAATTTATCCTTCAGATTAGATATTTCTACCCTTGCCATCAACCACCACATTTCAGTACTCTTACCAATATGCCCCCAGGGGGGATATTGGTAATGATATATTAAGTTCAATAAAGATAATTAACGATAAATAACAAAATTTTGTTGAAAAATACTTGGTTTTCTGCTATAGCCCCAAGAAATTCCCATCAGTCAGGGCAACTACTTCTATCGATCCCCCCTAGGGGAGTGAGTAATCCTCAAGGGTGGCTATTATTTGCTGCCGCCTCCTTCCTGGTTTCTGTGCCAGTGTTCTTCCAAGCTCCCCTAGTGCGCCTTTTGCCACTGTTGAGTTTAGTGATTACCCTGGCTTGGGTGTGGCTGGGGGTAAAACTGCTCCAACGTCCATCAACCCAAATCTGGGGTGACTTGCTGTTGGGGTTTAGCTGGAGTTGGCTGGCTGGTTCACTATATTGGGGTTGGTTGCGCACTGAACCTCTATGGCATTTACCGGTAGAGGCAATTGGTCTACCATTCGCTCTGTGGGGATTGTGGCGGGGTTGGGGAAAGGTAGGAAATCTGTTTTACTTGGGTTCGTTATTCGGTACAGCCATGACCGACATCTATTTCTACTTGACGAATCTAATTCCCTACTGGCGTCAGGTGATGGTAGTAGAGCCAGTCCTGGCAAAACCAATCTTTCAAAATGCGATCGCACAAGTCCAAACTCCTTGGGGAATTAGCTGGGCAGTGGTTTTGGTTGCTACGCTAGGAATAGTTGGTCTTTGGTCATTGACAAAAGAACAGCCCCATTGGTGGACGTTTAGTGGAGCCGTGTTGAGTACAATCGTGGTAGATAGTCTTTTTTGGTTGGCAGCTAACCTAGCATGATGACTCCAGACACTGACCCTAAGGGGTACAGTGTGGGCTTCTTCGGAAGCCTTAGTCATTTATTTATTTATATTTATTTATATTAGGTTAGGTTAGTTTTGAGCGTTGTCATTCCGAAATGACTTGATCATCCTTTGAATGCATCTACTAGGGTCAGCTTATAAGTTTTGCTGGGTCTTTGACAGCAGCAGACTCAAGCTCGATTAGCAGTAACTAGTTAGTAACTAGTTAGTAACTTATTAGTAACTTATTGCTGCTATTGTTTCTCCAACTGCTGCACTATCCTTCCCTGATCAGCGGTGCGACCCAAGGGCGCGAGCAATCCCTCGCGCCCTAGGAGGCGCGCACCGTCGGGAAATCTTGGAAAATTGATGCAATGATCAACGCTACCGTTAACCCTGTTGTTGCTCCTATATCTGTGGTGACTTTGCGATCCACCCCTTACCTACTTATGCCTACTGACTCTGGCAATCACTATATGCCATTAGTTGGTAGCAATTGCTGGACTGTCGGTCGTAGTGATGATAACAATTTTGTACTTTCAGATCGCTGGATTTCCCGAAATCATGCGATGTTGCAGTGTACCGAAAACGGTGATTTCTATCTGATTGATTTAGGCAGTCGTAACGGTACATTTGTCAATGGGCGCAGAGTCAGCATTCCTGTGACCTTGCGCAATGGCGATCATCTAACCTTTGGTCAGACAGAATTGGAGTTTTACTGCCCAGCCAAGGCTCATCAAACTGAACCATCCGAAGCTATAGATAAAGATACCCAAACGTCAATATTGCACGTGCGCCGCCTGATTTCAGTGATGGTGGTGGACATCCGAAACTTCACCGTACTCACCCACCAGTTAGATGAAACCACCCTCTCAGTGGCAATTGGTAGTTGGTTTCGGGAGTCTGGAGAAATTTTGAAAAGGTGTGGCAGTTGGGTAGATAAATACATCGGTGACGCAATTATGGCGATTTGGTTTCATGGCTCTAAAGGGGTCAGTGATCAAGAAGCCATGAGTATTTTGCAAGCAGTCAATGACCTGAACAACATGACTAGCAATCTGTCTAAGGAATATCCTCTGCCCTTCCCATTGCGAATTGGTACTGGAATCAACACCGGTCATGCTATTGTTGGTAACACTACTGGTAGTGGCGATCGCCCAGAATACACTGCTGTTGGGGATACTGTAATAGCCGCTTTTCGCCTCGAATCTGCCACCAAGGAACTTGGTCTAGATATTGCCTTAGGGGAGGACACATACCGCTACCTTTCCAAAATCAGAAAGTCTGAGCTTAACTTCAAGCAACACACAGTCAATCTCAAAGGTTATGATACTTCCACTATTACCTATGCTGGAACCTATGAAGATTTAGATAATTTCTTGCGAGCAAACTCTACTATACCAAGTCTTGAATAAGCTTTATTCAAAAGTATTACTCATTATTAGGAATTAAGAATTAAGAATTAAGAATTAAGAATTAAGAATTAAGAATTCAAGATTCAAAATTCAAAATTCAAAACCCAAGATTCAACTTTCAACGTTCAAACAGCTAACCTTGGCCTTTGGCCACGCTACGCGAACAACCTTCAACCTGCTAACCTTAAACCTTCAACCTGCTAACCTTAAACCTTCAACATTGCAATTAACTAATCCCATTACCCTAACTATTAAAATTTGAACTGAGCACCTGCTTCGACTCTAGCATCAAATCCCTCGTCACCTGTACCTAGTTTAGCGTCTATAAATATACCATTATCTGAATGGTACCTCAAGATGCCGCCATAGTTAAAGCCTGACACTCGACTGTCAAGCCCTACATTGGTAGTGGTAAAATTTCTGACAAAAGCGCCTAGAGAAAAATTCTCGATCACTCGTTGTGAAAGCTCTACATCATAAAACACCTTTCTACCTATCTCTAGATTAAGGTTGGATTTTAAACCGCCGACAGTTCCTAATTCTCCAGTAACATATCCAACAACTTCCCCTTGACTATTTTCTGGCATAAAAGCATTCAGACCTTCTGGAGTATAGAGAATAGCAGGAGTAACTGAATACCCTACGCTTTTTCCCTGACGTGAAAAGGAATAAGCGGCTGTGATTTGGAAAGGATTCAATCGATTCGCAGAACTATTCCAATTAATACTAAAAAACGGCACGTGAGTGATTATAGCTATTGGTTTATTGGATGAGTCAACCGCTACATGTCGATTCAGCCAATTTACCTGAGCGTGGCTATAGACTCCCAAAGTCGGTTCTTTGGTAAATCCATTATCGTCGGAAACGTCTGAAGGATTGTTTTCTCCAACCCCTGGTGCTGAATTACGAGCCAGATTAAACCAACCTCCTAAGGTGACACCATAGTTAAAATTTTCCGATGTACCAGCTACTAATACTTCTATAGTAGGTAGAGATACATAACCAGCAAAAGTTCTGTCTCGAATACGTCGTTGAGAAGTCTGGGTGAGTGTAATCCGATCAAATGCTATATCAAATGCTCGGCCACTGTTGATTGGTACAACAGTATTATCAAAAGACCTAAATTGTTGCACAAATTGTCTGCCATCAGGGCTAGTCAAAATAACGTCTACCGCTGAGGATTCATTACTGGGAGTAATCGCGGTATTATTCAAAGGAACTACCCCAGCAATAAAACCCAATGGACCAAAATCTTGGTTAGATAGTCTTAGTTCAGAAAAAGAGGTATCTCCTTGATCCCAATCACTTATATCTCTTTGAATAAAATCAATGGCTCGCTGATGATTACCTGTTCTCAGTTGGACTATCCTAGAGTGGTTAGGAGTTATTTTACTAGGAAACGTCACCGTACCTGATACCTGATTGAGGCGACTAGAGCGATTAGTAGTGGCTAAGGTTTGATTAAGTCTTTGATTGATTTGACGTCGCTGTTGGGGAGTAGCTTTAGTCTGTAACCGAGCAAATCCTTCATTATTGTCAAATTTTTGTCGAGCGTCTTGAATACTGTTGTCTATATTGTTAAAATCAATAAATTCAAAAACTATCCCCAGTACCATTCCCAGAGTCGCATTGGCAATTTGGGTCGAATCAATGTCGCCATCAAAGGATAGGGTTAGGGAAATACCTGGGTTGGAAAAAATACTTGAGTAACTGGCACTGATGTCTACTGGGTCATACTTAATTAGGCTTCGGTTGTGAGATTTACTAATATAAAATCTGTACCAATGCTTACTGTCTTGACTATCAATATTCAAGTCAACTTCAGTAGCTCTTTGACCAAGGGGAATCCAATGTAAAGAATTTAGATAATGAAAATCTCTTTCCTCTTCAGTTAGGAAAGGATTAACAGATAAATTCAATAAATCATTGGTCATACCTCCCCCTGGTTGGGCAATCTTAACCCCAGGGATAGATGTGGAAGGAGCCGTGAAATTAAGACCTTCTCCGGTCAAAGGGTCTCCCCAGGTAATTCCCGCTGCTTGTAGAGCCTCTTGAGGAATTATTTCCCCTTCTTCCAATTTGACATTACCATTATCTAACAAAGGTTGTAGATTTGTGGTTGGATAACCTTGCAAAATCCGGGGAGCATTATCTGCATCTAATAATTGAAATAAAGAGCCTCCACCGCTACTATTCAAGGTTGAGCCACTGCCAAGATTAATTACCCTATTTTCTAAAACAGTGACATTCGGATCGTCAGTATCAATTCCACTATTAATGATTACTTCACCAGCCCGTATTCCTTCTGGAGTTCTCAATTCTCCAGATATTACCCTTACTGTCAAGTCATTAACCTCAACCTCTCCAACTAACTCTTCAAAATTAGTGGGCAAAGCCGAGATAAATTGTAGCCCCCACAAGGATTGCTCTACAGTCGCTGTTTGGGTGAGTTGAGTATCCCTTGACTTTCCTTGGTAGAGAAGACCACCTTGAAATCCTTGAGTCTCGATAACAACAGTATTGCCATCAAGAACCCAGTAGAATTGATTATCTTTAGGAAAATTAGCAAAAGTAAATCTATTCAGAATGGGATTATCGTCAGCGAATCTTAACTCTGTCTCTAGATAATTTTCGTTTTTGTTTGGTCTAAATGATGTGGGCTCAAAGGTTAACTTATCGGTGGGATTAATAATCCAAGGATACTTGGTGGCACTTTGAGTTATAACATCACTGATGGGAGTTTTTTGTGGATTTTCTTGATTTTGGGTTTGTGCTGCTAAGGTGGTTGACTCTGCTTCAGGTGACCTAGATTCAGCAACCTCTATTGCCAATACATTTACATTATCGTCTGGCTGCTTTTCTGGCTGATCGTCTGGCTGATCGTCTGGCTGCTTAGAAATTATAAACTCCTTAACCTGAGCAGAATGAGACGTCAAAAAATCTGAATCTTTAACTTCAAATTGTACGTTTTTAAAAATTTGGTAATTATTAAAATCGGTAGGGAACGTTGGTGTTTGAACAAAAAAATTGGCAAAAAAAATTAAAATTAGTTTATCCATTATTTTAACCTAAAATCATCCAGTAACAGCATTTAAACAAAAACTACAATTATTGATTAGATTAATTGTTAATTTTTGCTTATGTGATGCTCCGTATTTTCTGTTCAATAACACCTATTAAATTGCAATCAAATCAATTAAAAATGGCTGTATATAAATTTAGATATGCCTATTAATTTTCTAAATACAACAAAAAAATAGTTAATTTTGGTGTAATTAATCAGCTTTTAGCCAAAGGCCAAAGTCTGTGGAAACGCTACGCAAATGGCCACGCTACGGGAAAAGGTTATGCCCATAGCACATAAGCTGATAGCTTACAAATGAATTGTGATAAGTTTTGTTTACTGCTCCGAAGCTTCCTGCTACTTCCTTTTTTGTTTGCTAGTGTTGTCTGAAAATATAAAAAATACTCCTAGAATTTCTCTACAGAGAAATTCCAGGAGGCGTGTTCAAAGAAACGTGATTGAAGAGACAGGGTAAACACATCTAAATTAGTCTTGACAGTAAACCGCGCTATGTGGATTACAGAAAAATTACGACTCTATAGCGCTTTTCAGTTGAGTGTGACACAGTAGACCCAGTGGTTAAACCAATTAATTTTGAATCAGACTGTATGACACTCAAGTGTAAGCCACTATTTCCCTGAATTTAATCGTCAACAAGCCCTGCTCAGGTTCAACTTATTTTCAATAAGTAGTGCTTAAGGCGATTTCAAGAGGGCTTGTTGAGACTAATAGAGGGTTTATTAATTAAGATGCGTTTGCCCTGATTAGAGAGGAGTTATTGACTGTTGATTTACTCTAGAGCACCCAAGCCTTCAGTACCTGCTCCGGCACGGATTAAAGCGGCTTGATCCTCAACTGCGGTAGCAGCAGCCAGAGCGTTTGCAGCTTCGGAAAGGAATACATTTGGTGAGTCACTACCGGTAGTAGCGGAGACTGCTGCAGCTACACCTGCATCTAGCCCAAGGGTATCGATAGTTGCAGTGTCTGTTCCAGCACCGGTGTAGGTTGGTGTAACAGTTAATGGACCAGGAAAGTGGAGAGATTCAGGTAAAATCAGCTCACCGGAAACACTGATAGAGCTTCCAGAAGGCCGTGTCTCTACGGCAGATCCGCGAATAGCTGATTCAGCATTAGCTGATGTGGCCAGTACAGCAGTTAAGCCCGCAAAAATGAGACCTGTGTTGATGAGAGTTTTGCCTAGAGAAAGATAGTTGTTGTTCATTGTTTTTCGAGCTTTGTGAGTTGATAGTTTATCCTGAAAGTGAGTTAGTGTTTAACTCGTTTCATAGTTCTAAACTAACCGCCTATAAAGATGGTTGTAAATTAGAAATACTACTGAAAAAAAATTAATACCTAACTATTATGTAGTTAGATAAATAGAGATAATACTGAGTTAGCTTAAAAAATGATTATCCGGACATTTTTTACTTTTCTTAAAAAATTTTATTTTCTCTGAGCACAAAAAAAATAAATGATTTTTTATCCGGATAAAAATAGAACAATAGGGAGTAGGGAATCGGGAATCGGGAATCGGGAATCGGGAGCGGCGGAATATAGGGTAGACAGAGAATTTATTGGCACTTTCCGGATTTATCATGACTCAGTCGGTAGCTAATCTATTGAATAGCAAGATGTGGTGAGGGTATGGCGATTAACCCCATGGGTGTCAATTCCTCCGATGCCAGCACCCTAGCTGAGGATCACGGTTATAGGGTTACGCCCAAGGCAAGAGGCAAAAGGCAAAAGGCAAAAGGCAAAAGTTTACTAAAACAGCTTTTGCTGCTTGTATCAATGTCCTAACTTTAATGGGTAGTGCTATATTGTTAGCCTCAATTATTGTCCACTGTTCCCTGTTCCCTGTTCCCTGTTCCCGACTTCTGCAAGAAGTCTAATGACCTTCATTCCTGGAGAGCTAGTCTGTGAGTGATCGTAACGATTTAATTGAAATTTTTGGTACTCAGAACCCCGATCGCCGTGGAGATGTCATTTTTGTCCATGGACTCGGAGGTGATGCCCGAGGGACTTGGCACCCCAAAGAACGGCGAGATGATAATAATTTTTGGCCTGCTTGGCTGGGGCAAGATTTATCAGATGTGGGAATTTGGTCTCTGGCTTATGAGGTAGAACCGTTTAGATGGAAGGGTAATTCTATGCCTCTGGTAGACCGGGCGACTAATAGTTTAGATCTACTGGATAGCTATGAGATAGGCGATCGCCCAATAATTTTCGTTACTCACAGTATGGGGGGACTGCTGGTTAAACAGATGCTGCGCAGTGCTAGGGACTTTGGCAAATGGCAAGCGATCGCATCTGGGACGAGGGGAATTGTTTTCCTATCTACCCCTCATTCTGGTTCTGATCTGGCAAGTTGGATTAATTATATTGGCACGATTCTACAAACCACTGTCAGTGTTGACGAGTTGAAGGCGCACGATCCTAACTTACGTAACCTGAATCTTTGGTATCGCAATGACCACCAGTTTAGCGAAATCCCGATGCTGGTTTACTGCGAAACCAGACCTACGAATGGGATTTTAGTGGTGAATCAAACCAGTGCTGACCCTGGTATTAAGGGGGTGATTCCTGTCCCGATGGATGTTGACCATATTTCTATCTGCAAAGTAGAGAATAAAAATAATCAAATCTACCGTCAGGTAAAGCGGTTTGTCAATCAGAATTTAACAACTCCTCTGCCACCGATTCAACCGAACGCTACAGAAGCTGATAGGATTTTTAGAGAGTCGGTCATTAATCAATCTATGAATAAAGTTAAGGGGAATGTTGGTTATATCGAGAGCGATCATCCCCAAAAAATCTTGATTTTGTCAGCAATTGCCCACGGTCTGCGCTTGGATCAAGAGATTCGGAAAATTGAAGATGCAATTCGGCGTGCAGTGAGGCGGGAGTTTTTTGAGATTAGAGTTAGGACGGCAGTGCGTTCTGTTGATATTAGGAGAGCGATCGCTGAAGAAAAACCCCAAATCGTCCACTTTTGCGGACACGGTTTGAAAGATGGAAGCTTGCTTTTGGAGGATGATGGAGGGCAAGATAAACCAGTAAATCCGAAGGGACTAGGGGCCCTATTCAACCTGCATGCTGATTATGTCAACTGCGTACTGCTCAATTTCTGCCACTCCCAAAAGCCCGCTGAGGTTATTAGCCAGTATATTAATTATGCCATTGGCATGAATCAGACAATAGAAGATAAAGCTGCGATTGCTTTTGCTCAAGGGTTTTATGATGCTCTAGGGTATAATAATAATGGCAACCAAGACCTGTTGGTAAGGGCTTTTGAGGAGGGTTTGGTAGCCGTTCAGATGGAAAATATTTCAGAAGGAGATAAGCCAGTTCTTAAAATAAAATTCCAGGGCAGTAAAGAGGAAGACGAAAAAAAAAGTTGATGATGGACTAGGTTTAATCGGCATTCCCCAAAATCTGCCCCACACCCATGTTTCCAAATTCGTTGGACGCGAACCTGAACTGGAAACTCTACACCAGCGGCTACAGCAGCGAGAACGGGTGGTAATTTCTGCTATTTCTGGCATGGGTGGTATCGGTAAAACTGAATTAGCCCTGCAATATGCCCTCAACTATTACCGGAAAAATTATCTGGGTGGGGTTTGCTGGCTGCAGGCGCGGGATGAGAATTTAGGGAATCAAATTGTCAACTTTGCCCAGCTCAAAATGAATTTGGAAGTGCCTCAGGAAAAAGCAGGAAAAGATCTCACTCCCGAACAAAAGGCTCAATGGTGCTGGGACAATTGGCAGCCATCAGATAATTTTGTGCTGGTGATTTTTGATGATGTTACTGAATTTGATAAAATTAAACCCTATCTGCCTCCAAATCAGCCCCGTTTTAAGATTATTATTACTACCAGGAAGCAGTCGTTAGCAGAGTCTTTTGATCTGTTAGCCCTGGAAGTACTTTCGGAAAAGGCGGCCTTGGAGTTATTAGAATCCCTAATCGGAAAAGAAAGACTAAACCGGCAGTGGTCGGAAGCCAAAAAACTCTGCAAATGGTTGGGATATCTGCCCCTAGGTTTGGAATTGGTGGGGCGATATTTACAAAAGAAAAAGGATTTATCCCTGACAGATATGCAGCAGCGGTTAGAAAAAAAGCATCTGGAACAGCGATCGCTAAAAGAACCAGCTGCTACTATGACCGCACAAAGGGGAGTAGCAGCAGCCTTTGAGTTAAGTTGGCTTGAACTGGATCAAGATGCCCAGCAGTTGGGTTGTCTGTTGAGTTTGTTTGCTTTGGCTCCCATTCCCTGGGAATTGGTGGAAAATTGTTTGCCTGACCAAGACTCAGAGGATTTAGAAGATATTAGAGATTACAGTCTGTTGGAACTGAATTTACTTGGGCGCACGGATCACGGAATCTACCAGCTGCACGAGTTGATTCGAGAGTTCCTACGGGACAAAATGGAACTGTGTGATCGAGCTGATCAACTCAAGCAGGGATTTGGTGAGGCAATGGTGGCCGTGGCAGATAAAATTCCTAAGATGCCGACACAAAAGGATGTTGCTACAGCTAGTCCCGCCATCCCTCATCTGACAGAAGCTGCTACAGTACTCTCAGACAAGCTCAAGGATGAAGATTTATACAAACCTTTCCAGGGTCTGGGTTGGCTTTACGAAGGTCAAGGGGCTTATAAGCAGGCATTACCCTGGTTAAAGCAAGGCTTAGAGCTTACCCGCAATCGTTTAGGCAGCGAACACCCAGCTGTCGCCACCTCCCTCCACAATCTGGCATCTGTTTACGAGAATCAGGGACGGTACTGCGAGGCCGAACCTCTCTATGTCGAAGCCTTGGAGATGAAGAAAAAACTTTTAGGTACTGAACACTCATCTGTCGTCATCTCCCTCAACAATCTGGCATTAGTCTACCGTTATCAGGGGCGGTACTCGGAGGCCGAACCTCTTTTTGTCCAAGCCTTGGAGATCAGGAAAAAACTATACGATCAAGAACACCTACGTCTCGCTATCTCCCTCAACAATCTGGCATTACTCTACTATGATCAGGCACGGTACTGTGAGGCCGAACCTCTCTATGTCGAAGCCTTGGAGATGAAGAAAAGACTATACGGTCAAGAACACCGATCTGTCGCCACCTCCCTCAACAATCTGGCTACTCTCTACTCTAATAAAGGATGGTACTCCGAGGCAGAATCTCTGCATTTCAAAGCCTTGGAGATCAGGAAAAAACTTTTAGGTACTGAACATCCAGATGTTGCACAATCTCTCAACAATCTGGCATTACTCTACTCTAATCAAGGATGGTACTCGGAGGCCGAACCTCGTTTTGTCCAAGCCTTGGATATGAAGAAAAAACTTTTAGGTACTGAACACCCAGATGTCGCAAAATCTCTCAACGGTCTAGCATTACTCTACTTTAATCAACGACAGTACTGCGAGGCAGAACCTCTTTTTGTCCAAGCTTTGGAGATTTTTGAACGAAAGTTAGGGTCAAATCATCCCAAGACTGTCGCTTGCCGCGAGAATCTTCAAAGATTGCGGGATGAGCTTACCTAGTGCCTCGATGGAATTATATTATGTTTGGTTCAATACTTTAAATATTAGGGAACAGCGGATCTGGGAACAGGGAACAGGGGATGAAGAGAGAGATTACTCAGGGGAAGAGTTATCCTTTCTAATGGTTTCCACAACTATGCTTCTACCTTTCAAGGACTAGAGTTATAGCCTAGATAAAGTTAATTTTTATTATAAACTATAGAGGTTTACTCACCAGTATTGCAGTCAGTTATTACTGATGACAAAAGTAGAAAAGATTCAAGCTGAAATTGAGGCTCTCTCTAAGGAAGATTTCGTGCGCTTGAGAGAGTGGTTTGCTGAAAGAGACTGGTTACTCTGGGATAAACAGCTTGAAGCTGATATCGCCGATGGAAAGTTAGACTTCTTAATTGAGGAAGCAATGATAGCTAAATCCGAAGGAAAATTACAGGATTTGTAAGGGGTGAATTTCAGTGATGTTAATCCCTGGTTCAGATCCCCCTAAATCCCCCTTAATAAGGGGGACTTTTTAATCTAATTCCCCCCTTTTTTAAGGTTTAGCAGTCGAAGCAAAGCTGTTGAATCTAATTCCCCCCTTTTTTAAGGTTAGGGGGGATCAAAGTTCGATCCCGATTCCCGATTCCCGATTCCCGATTCCCGATTCCCGATTCCCGATTCCCG
>NZ_CEYLVT010000230.1:0-11842 GCF_982860115.1 Moorena sp. | reverse complement strand
AATAGGCAATAGGCAATAGGCAATAGGCAATAGGCAATAGGCAACAGGCAACAGGCAATAGGCAAAAGGGAAAATAGATCCGGAGTTTTATTGGACAGTAAAAATAGACTTCCTAGGTTTACGTCTCAAATACAAAGGCTGTATATGGGGCGTTGCTAATAACTTGGCGTTTGTAACTTAAATTTCTGATTTAATTAACCCCATTAGTTTGCGCTTTCGGCCATGAATAGTAATTAATTCAGTACGATAATTTGACCATTCTTGTTCTTTATCCGAAGCAACATAAGCATCACGGGCTTTTTTCAGCCATTCTACTGCTTCATCATAGTATTTTGCTTTTCCTGCATCCATAATTGACTCGGCGCGACGACAAGCATTACGAATTACCCAATCCGGATTGATTTCTATGGCTGCATCCATAACCCTTTGAGTTAGTTCATGGGATTGCCTATTGGTAGCTTGCTTATTCCCTATTTTAGTTGAACGATACTAGCTTTTCTACTGATAGTTTAATATGCTCAAAAGCCACAAGGTAGAGATTTCCTTGGCTGTAGGTTTGTTGAATTTGATAACTATTGCCCGATGGTTGCTGAAACACGATCAGTTGTTGAGCTTTTAAATCTACAACCCAATATTCTAATATGCCAGCATGAGCATAAGTAATTCGCTTCTGTTCCAAGTCTTTTTCTAAGGTACTATCAGAGATTTCTATTAATAGGTAAATTTCTTCGGCAGAAGGGTGACGAGAATCGTACAAGGAAACGGGCAATTTGACAACGGCAATATCTGGTTCTGGTTCTGAATCAGGAAGGGAAATAGGATGTGATTCGTAAATCTTGGCGCTACCTCGGAGCTGTTCCCGCAAATATTCCGCCATAGAATCGTTTATTTTTCGATGTAAAGGTCCCTCTGGTGACATCTCAATAATTTGCCCTTCTAGTAATTCGACACGACGCTCACTTAGGATACCTGCTGCAATCATGTTATGATAGTCTTCAATTGACCATTTAGCTAAGGTTATCATGGTTGTAATTATGGTGTATCTGCCCTTTTAATGATTGGTTTCTGTGCGAATTTCTTGTAGGATATCCGCTATTTCTGCCTCTGAGGAAATATGCTTCGGCTTTGACCTCTGCTGTTGCTTCTAGTACGCGCTTAGAAAATGATTTAGCTAAGTCCTGTCTTAGTCCTTGTCCAATATACAGTTTTAGTAATGCCTCACAGGACATATCTCGACTAGCAGCTACTTTTTTGAGGGATGCTAAGGTATCAGTGGGAATATCCAGGGAGACTTTTTCTTGAGGACGGGGATCCAGTTGTAATGTCAATTCATCTTCAGGCTTGTTCATAAAGTTTCCTTTCCTTTTAAATTTGTTTAACGTTACCTGATCCAAGCTGTTAAATTTATAATAGACCTATGGTTATTTTGCCTCTATGAAGATATGACGATTTACGTAAATCAACAAGAAGCTGAACAACGATTCTCTGAATTATTCAGTCAGGTACTCAAAGGAGAAGAAATTATCATTTCAGCACAGGGCCAAGAAATGGCAAGGATTATTCCGTCAATAAAACCACCAAAACCAAGAGTGCCAGGTATCGACAAAGGGCGTTTAGTTGTTCCAGATGATTTTGACGATCCTCTCCCTGAAGAGATTTTAGAATCTTTTTACGGTCAAGGATAACCGATCACATGCAAGCTTTACTTGATACAAATGCCTTTTTGTGGTGGGCTGCTGCGGACTAGTTCAAGGTTTCTGAGCAGATACAACTATTGCTGACATAGGCAGGAGCAGTCGATTATTTTGCCTATAGCTTGCCGTTTCCTGGTGAATTGCTGCCCGTATATTGTCCAGGGATTGACTAGTTTGAGCGCGCAGTATCCCACCTGTTCTGGCGGTGCCTTTATAAAAAGCATCAAAAAGTTCATCGGCACTGCTAAGTTCCCAGAGTAGGGGTATTTCTTGGAAAGAAGGATTTTTAAATCCTAAATTTTGCAAACACTTGAAGCAATAATCCGGTTCACTAAACAGAAAAAATGGCGGCCCTTCTGGAAGAGTAACCTCTGAATTTTTATAGGTTTCGATGGCCTTATTCATAATCTTAAACGCTATCGATTTTTCAGGTGCGACCCGTGGCGAATTTAATTCGCCAACGGAAAGCGCACCTAATGGCTTACTCCACACAGTAAACCCAAACCTGGCCTGGCTCCGAATTACCCGAAATGCTTCACCCAGTGCCTTTTCTGGTTCAGCCAAATGCAAAATTCCAAAGTTCATTACGGCTGCTTGATATTTAGATTCGGGAAAGGGTAAGGATTCGGCTTCCCCCTGACAAAATTCTATCTGGGGATTCAGTTGCCGTGCTTTGGCAACCATAGCGTCTGATAAATCTACCCCCGTTACCTTACATCCTCGCTTGTGGGCCTGAGCAGCCACATAGCCAGGACCAGTGGCAATATCAAGTAATTCCATATCCTTTGCCGCATTTACATTATCAAGCAGAGATTCGATAGTTTGGCTAGTCAAAGAGGAAAAAGAGGAATGGTATTGGTCTACTGACTGTTGCCATCCACAATATTCAAATTCTCTAAATTCCTTGGGATTATTGGTGGGGAAGGTCATCTTTTTGATCAAGCCTTTCTTTCTATTATCTATATGCACTTTTTGTAGCCATTATCACAATTGATATCATCAAATTAATGGGGATTCAAGCTATTTTTTATAGCAATTATTAGCGCTTACACCGCTACACATTAATTTCATCTGGCCATCTCCCCATATCCCCATCTTCCCACGCCCCCGCCCCATCCCCAAAAGCCCAAGACTTGATTAGTTTTCCGCAATTCTCAGCTCATCAATGTTCCATAACGGTCCCCCTAAGCCAGAAAATTTGATATTCTCGATGCGATCGCGTACTGCCTGAAAGTCTAGTGAATTGACCAGGAAAAACACGGGCAACTCCTCGGCAACGATTTCCTGGAATCGATCATAAATGGCTTTGCGTTTGCTCTGATCAACTTCTTTTATCCCAGCATTGAACAGACGGTCAATCTCTTGCTCCCAGTCAGACACTTCCCACTCTGCCAGTGGTGGTTGTCCGGGTTGAGGACCTTGATTAAATTGATGAAACGAGCCTCCACTGTACCAGAACAGAAATATACTGTGAGGCTCACTCACTCCTGCTTCAAAGGCACCCACATAACACTCCCAATCTCGAGTCGATAGGAGCTTTCTGAGCACAAGGTTGAAGCTGAGTACCTGCAAATCTGCTTCTATCCCAATTTGGCTCAAGTCTTGTTTAATCTGAACTGCTGCGTCTACTCGGGATTTATCGTCTGATTTCACCAGCAGAGTAAATTTTACCCGGTTGCCATCCCAATCCAGCAGCTGATTTTGGGAGTTATACCTGAAGCCAGCGTCTAATAGTAATTGTTTGGCCTTCTGGGGTTCATAGTTGTAAACTTTTAACCCCTCTTCTGGGGATAGGTAATAGGGACTTTGGACAGCAATCGGGGAATGTTGTACTTCACCCAGTCCCCGATAAATATTAGTTTTCATCTTTTCCCGGTCAATAGCATAGGCTACCGCTTGTCGAAAGGCCAAGGTATTGAACCAACGGGACTTGATTGGGTCTACGAAAGGTTTTCCCTGAGCATTGCGAGCTTTGTTGAGATTAAAACCGACAAACCTAATCGCCGTCATCGGTCCTCCATTGTAAATGGTGTATTTGCCCCGTTTTTCCTCTCGTTTGAGTAACCCAAACGCCTCGGGATTGACTCTGAGGCTATCCAACTCCCCAGAGCGAAATCTGAGTAACTGGTTATCAGAGGATGGGATAACTTGTAAGACAATCCGTTGAATGTAGGGCTGGGGATTTCCCTGAGCATCCGCATGCCAGTAATAAGGGTTCCGTTGTAGGATGACTCGTTCAGCAGGGGTATACTTTTCTAGTCGATAAGGACCATTGCTAACAATGTCTTGGGGATTGGTGTCAGTTCCCCAAGTGGAAAGAAACTGGGGATTGCCATTACCATCAGTGGCTTGCACAGACTCTTGTAAGGCATGAGCCGGTAGAATGGCTAGGCTTCCTGCGTATCTCACAAATGGCGTAAAGGCTTGTGGTAAGGTAAACTCAACTCGCCGCTGATCTAGTTTGCGCACCGATGGGTACTTACCAGTACTACCAATCTTGAGGAAATCTCGGTGTACTGTGGGAATTTTGGGATTTAGGTAAAGCTCCTGATAGGTAAAGATCACATCATCCACCGTTAGGGGCTCCCCATCAGACCACTTTAGCCCATCCCGCAGGGTGAAGGTGATCCGCTGTCGGTCTGAGGAAATGTCCCAAGATTCAGCTAGTCCTGGCTCCAACTCCCCTGTCATGCCATTCTGAGTCAGTAATCCTTCGTAGATATAACCAAACACACCGTAGATAGAGCTATTAACAATATAGTTAAAGCTAGTTGGGTCACTAGGAGTAGCTAAAACTAGTTGAGAGACCTGAGCTGCCTGAGTCTTAAACTGGCTAGGATAGCAACCTGTAAGGGTCAATAGACAAGATAGCACCAGCGCAACGGCTAGACCCAGGGGTCGTAAGATGTGTTGAAAAATGCTATAAATCACAGTGGAACTATTAAATTAGTAGATCACAGGTGAGCATTCAGCCGTTAGCTATCAGCTATCAGCGAACAGCGATTAGCGCTACGCGCACGCTACTTGAGGTGCTACCAGGCGCTTTAACTGCACGGGGTGGGATGAGTAAAACGAGCAGGGATTTTCAAGCAGCCGTACCAGCCCCTAAGCTTATTTACTACCTCCCGTTGATTAGCTGAGTGCACCTCAAGTAGCTTGGCCTACGGCCAAGGGCTGATAGCTGAATGCTTAAGATCATAGTAACTAGAAAGGTTAATGCAGGTGAGCAAACGGTATCCCGATAATGACCAACAAACCCTATTAGACACAGCAGAGTCTTATCTAAGGGAATCCGTTGCTCCCTTGGCTTCAGAAATTGATAGTGCTCCTGAGGTGTTACGAGAGGCTCTCCAGGGGATGAGCGTTCGCACGTTGCTAGGGCTACGGATTCCGAAATCCTTAGGAGGTCTCGAAGTTAGTAGCACAACTTTTGGCTACTTCCAGCAACTGGTAGCACGGTATTCCGGTGCTTTGGCATTCTTGCAAATGCAACACCAGAGTGCTGGAGCAATGATCGCCTACTCTGAGAATGAATCCTTGAAGCACCAGTATCTTCCTAAATTAGCCCAGGGTCAAGTGCTAGTTGGTATCGGCTTTTCCCAAGTGCGACGAACAGGTAACCCACTGGTGAAAGCTATTCCGGTAGATGGTGGATATCAGATCATTGGAAAAGTGCCTTGGGTTACTGGGTTTAGCTTCTTTCAAGAGTTTATCATCGGTGCAGTATTGCCTGATGGTCGAGAACTTTACGGTATGGTGCCATTGACTCCAACTTGCCAAGATCCAGGTGGTACTATTACCTTTAGCAAACCCATGGCACTGGGGGCGATGCAATCCACCAATACCGTTAGTGCTACCCTTACCGATTGCTTCTTACCCGAAGAACGTGTGGTTTCGATTGCTAAAGCAGGTACAATTCACGACAATGACCAGAAAAAAGTTTTGTCTGCTGGTTTTTTGCCCCTAGGATGTGCCCAAGCTGGACTGGACATTGTCGAAGCGGCGGCCAAAACCAAGGAACTGGATTTTCTATACAATGCTTTTGAATCCCTCAACGGGGAATTGATTCGCTGCCAGACAGCTATGATCGAAGCACTACAAGCAGATTCTCAGACCTTTGAACAAAGGCTACAACTGAGGACTTGGGCAATTAATTTAGCAGGACGATGTGCTCAAGCAGCGGTGACTGTGTCTAGTGGTGCGGCTAACTACAAACACCATGCTGCCCAGCGAGTCTATCGGGAAGCTTTGGTATTCACGGTTTCTGGTCAAACCACCGCCATCATGGAGGGAAGTCTGGCTCGGTTGGTAAATTTTCCCTGGGGTTCAAGGGTTGATTAGCTAAAGCAACATCGTCTCCCATTTTTCTACTAATGCTTGATCACTAGTCTTAATTTCCTGAATTACCCACTGCTCCATCCCTAAGGAAGCAAAGGAATATCTACGGTTACCTAACTCATCTTTATCCTGATCAATAATTACCCCTTGTTCTACTAGGCTAGTTAACTCTCGTTGATGTTGGCTAAAGATTACGTCAATTTTAGTTAGGTCAATATCACTTAAATCAATAGTAATCTTCTGCTCCAGACCACCTTTTAACTTCGACCAAGCCATCAGTATCAACAGCCCTTGCTCGACATCGCTGCACCGTTGCCAAATATCTTGGAAAATATGTCTAGTTTGATCTTCAAACTCCTTGGCAAAGGTTTCAGTATCAGGTAACTTCCCAGTTCTTAATCCTCTGAATAGCAAAGAACCAGCAATTTGTAGCAGCGCCGGATGTCCACCAGCCCTGTCTTTAATGACATCCCGTAATGCTGGTGTGATGGGAATACTCGCCATCAATTGCTCGACCTCAGTTTCCGTTAATGGCTTCAGGGATTGAAACAGATAATGGTTGTACCAGGGAGAAATATTGGGATTGAGGGGAGGACCAAGTTCAGTGAGAGGTTTGAGTGAGGTCACAATCATTGCCAGATATTTTCGCTCCCTGCTGTGATAAGCTAGGCTACGACACTCCTGTAGAAAGGTTTCCATGTCAGCTTGAGTATAGTGCTGGTTTTCTCGCAAAGCGGCATCATAGTCATCCACTAGCAACAGCAAGAATTTGTTTCGTTTCCCAAGCTGCTTTAATACTTGGCGCATGCCCCGGACAGTTGCTTTTCCGTGGTCGAGCAATGTTTCAATCTCACTCTTAAGGTCTGGCTCACTGTCCAATTTATCGATCAGCTCAGTTAGGACTTCTTGCCAAAACCCAGAATCTGTAAACGGTTGGATACTTTCGCAACTGAGTAGCACCATCACAGTCTGTGATGGGTCTTGTCCATACTCTTTCCAAATGTCTGGGGAAGCCAGGAGTTCCAGGAAAGAGGTCTTACCCATGCCTGGACCACCCCAAATGGCTAAGTTACTGCAGTTATAGATTTGATCAAAAGCAGCCAGAATTTCTGATCGTCGTCCCACAAAACGGTCTGGGGGCACTGGTGCGCCTACAACGAAAGGATTGTTTAATTGGTTATAGAATTGATAAGCTTGTTGATTTTCTGGCTCTATCCTTAGCACTTGGTCAAATTGCCGCCTGGCTAGGATAACTTCCCCTACTTCCATGAGGTGTTGTCCATAACCTAAATGCGATCGCACTAATCCATCCTGATTCCGGACTGGATTAACTAGGTATGCTCGTTGATAGCATTCCACTGCTTTATCAAATACGTGACCTTCCAAATATATCCTTGCTATCTCGAATAAAGCACTAAAGTGATTGGGATTAACTTTCAAAACCTGTTCATAGGGTTTTATCTGATGGAATACATCCCCGTGATCACTTCGTTCCATTGCTTTTTTATAATTAGCCTTAGCCTCTGGATCGAGGTCTTCCAATTCAAATATCTCTCGCCGCAATGGGTAACGTTTGACTAACCAACGGCGGACTAATTCTAGTTCTAACTTGTAGTATTTTCCGTGGTAGGATGAAACTTTATCAGTTATTTCTACAACTGCCAAGAAACCTGATTCAACCAGTTTTTCCCTAGCTTGAGTCAAAGACTCGGTGATAGTAACGCCATACTCTTTCAGTAAACTCAACGGGTCTTGCACAACCTGATTAGGATTTCTTTCAGCTTTTTTTTGAGCCTCTGCTACTGCGGAAAATATCACTCGTTCAGGAATCGGTAATCCATCCCGAAACCAAGTTAATCCTCCTTCACCAATTTCAATGGCATCATCGACAATTCTGGTCACATCATCAGGAGTTACCTGCCACTTTTGTTCAGTTCTAGCTTGAGCAAACAGTGCATGACATAGGACTTGAGTGAAATAGGGATGACCTGAAGCTAATGCTAAGATGGCATCGATTGCCTCCGATTTATAGGTCAAAGACCCCTTAGCTGGTTCAGTAATTAACTTTGTGGCACTTCGTTCACTGAGCAAGCCAACTTTTTGGCTAGGAGCACCTTTAAATAATTCCCGCAACTTTGGCATATCATCTAGTTGCCGTCCTATAAAGGGAATAATAAATAATCGCTGATCCTGTTCAATCAGAGATTGTAGATAAGGGAAAAACGTGTTAACTGATGACTCTTTTGATGAAGCAGGATTGTCACTACTCAATACATCAAACTCATCTAGCAACAACACCAGCTTTTTATACCCTAATTCTTGATATACCTTTGGTAAAAAGCTCTCATAAAAAAGAGTCGGATTAGTTTTTAATTCCGTAACAGTTGGTAGCTTACTATGGTCAGACCCTAGCTGAAGTTGATTAATAATAGCTTGTGCTAAACTGTAGAGAACACGGCTAAGGGGTAACTGACTTTTGTGATGTAGATCAAACTGGACAAACACAAAGTCATTTTGCCCAACAAAATTGGGAATTTGTTTAAGTACAGTGGATTTACCAATACGTCGTTGACCATAGAACAAAATTACCTGTGCCCCCTGCCGGAGGTTGTCCTCAATGAAATCAAATTTGTTGCGTCTACCGAAAAATAATTCCGGTTCAGAGATGGGACGACCAACAATATAAGGATTTCTAATATAAGGATTTTTCCGAACAGTTGCACTAGTCATGGTGGCTTTCTTCCCAGTTACGTCGTAAGCATTCAGCTATCAGCCAAGACCTGTAGCTGTTTGAGCCGGTGGTGCGTTACGGGACTGGCTGTCCCAACCAGGGACTAAGAGGGGGAAAACCAAGGCCAGCCCGTCCCTAACGCACCCTACGCCTATTACTACAAGGTCGGAAGAGCCACCTTAGTTTATCCGCCAATTGCTCCTTTTGGAAGGGCAGCTGTTACTTTTCCAATCCATTCTAGGATAGATGGCACCTGGTCTTTATTATTCCATAACCAACGAATGGCTGTGGTTACTTTTTCTGCTTGCTTTGAACTCATCACATTCAGAAATACCTTCTTTCGTTGTTCTAGTTCAATTTCATTACTATTCTGGATTTTTTTAACCACCCACCACTCCATAATGGAAGATGCAAAGGAATAATTGATCTTATCTTCAGTGTATTGACGTTTAATCACTCCTTGCCCCACTAGAGCATTTAACTCTAGCTCCTGCTGACTGAAAATGTTATCAATATTACTGATATCGTAGCGCTGATTACGCAATCGACCCTTTAGTTCAGACAGGGCAATTAGCATTAACAAGGTTTGCTCGATGGGATTAGATAGTTCCCACATCTGTTGAAATATATGTAGGGTCGTATTTTGAAACTCTTGGGCAAAGGTAACAGGGTCGAGGTCTCCTCCAGATCGTAACTCTTCGTACAGCAGATAACCGGCATTCTGTAGCAAGACCGGGTGTCCATCAGCAATTTCGGTAATACCATCCCGCAAAGCTGGTGTCATAGGCATCCCAAATAGCAGAGTATCTACTTCATTCTTGGTAAATGGCTTAAGTTGTCGAAACAGATAGTGATTGTACCAGGGGGATTTATCTGGGGTGAGACTCGGCCCAAGTTGATTAAGACGGCGAGAGGAGGTGACAATCATGGACAGGTATTGCCTTTCCTCAGCAAAATAGGCTACGCTGCGACACTCACTTAGAAAGGCTTCCATGTCAGCTTCAGTGTAAGTTTCATGAGTGCGAAAGACAGCATCATAATCATCCGCTAACAACACTAAGAATTTGTTGTGTGCTCCCAGCTTACCTAAGACTTTTCGGAAATCTTCAGCAGTGCTTTTTCCGTCTTGCAGGAATCCATCAATATCTGCTTGCAGCCCAGGATTGCTGTCGAGTTTAATTTTAATCAAGCTTAAGACCTTTCCCCAGAAGCCAGACCCTGTGAAGGGATGAATACTGAGGCAATTTAATAACACAATCACTGCTTGCGATGGGTCGGTGCGGTGTACTTTCCAGATTTCCGGCCAAGTCAGTAATTCCAGAAAGGAAGACTTTCCAATGCCCGGACCTCCCCACACTGATAGGTTACTGCGATGGGAGATTTGATCGAAAGCGGTTTCAATCAGAGCAGTTCGTCCCACAAAACGCTCTGGGGGAACTGGCTTACCGACAATGAAGGGATTATTTGGCATTGGAACTAAGTTACTAATTCAATCAGTAATTATTTAAGAAGTGTGGAACAGGGAATCGGGAATAGGGGGAAAAGTGTGGGCAGAGTATGGGGAGTTTGGGGAGTGCGGGCGGTTTGGGGAGTGCGTCGAATGTAGGAAGTGTGGGCAGTGTAAGGATGAGGGGGAGTGTGGAGAGGGAAGAAGTTGTTTTCGATTAAGATTAAGTTGGTATCTTTAAGTACATTTTTGCTCATTTTTCTCGTACTTCCTGCTCTGTTAACAACAACGATTTTGGGAAACGTTTATGACTGGATTTAACTCTGATCGAACTATTTTCAGTATAGTGCAGTTCTCAATTGTGTGAGGTGCTTTGGTCCTGGGTTGATGGGAGCAGGAAGTCGGAAGTCGGAAGTCGGAACCCACCCCTAACCGCCTATCCCCCTATCTCCTTTTATCGTTAACTTACTAAAGTTTGAAACAGCCCTGCCTCATAAGAGTAGGGCTGTTTCATTTTCAGAAATAAATTTTCAGGTCAATCGGGTGAAAGGGAGCTGGGGTGCTGGGGAGAGGTTTTTTTTCAGGTCAAAAATACCTTTTTATCTTTTTATTAATAAAAATTCCCCGACGGTGCGCTTTCCTTGTCTTGATGCAGTCGCTCATGGGGGGAACCCCCAAGACCGCGCTGCATCGCTATCTCCCTATCTCCCTATCTCCCCATCTCCCCATCTCCCCATCTCCCCATCTCCCCATCTCCCCACACCTCCCACCCTCCCATTAATTATGGGTATTCAAGCAGACTTGATTTTATTACCAGTCCTAAGAATTTGTCCAGCTAAGACAGCTGCACCAAAGCCATTATCAATATTCACTACTCCTATGCCTGGTGCGCAAGAATTCAACATGGTTAACAGGGGTGCCATACCACCAAAACTGGCTCCATAGCCGACACTAGTCGGAACCGCAATCACTGGACAATCGGCCATGCCAGCTACCACACTGGGCAATGCTCCTTCCATCCCAGCTACGACAATTAAGACATCGGCCTCGACAATCACTTGTCGATTATTCAGCAAGCGGTGGATACCAGCTACACCCACATCCCAAAGGCGCTTGACCTGAAACCCACATAACTCAGCAGTAATGGCGGCTTCCTGAGCTACTGGTAAATCCGATGTGCCAGCGGAAATTAGACTAATGGTGCCGGAATACTTAGGTTCGAGGTGGGATGGTGCGATCGCACAAATCCGAGCTGTGGAATAATACTGTAACTCTGGGACTTTTGACTCTAGCTCCGTTGCCACCTCTGGTGTAATCCGTGTGGCCATTACTACCGGATTCCGCTGGCGGATTACTGCCATAATCTCAGCAATTTGGTCAGGGGTTTTTCCCTCTCCCCAAATTACCTCAGGAAATCCAGTTCTTAAGGTGCGGTGGTGGTCAATTTTGGCAAAATCACCCACTTCTTCGTAGGTAAAATCTTTCAGTTTATCTAGAGCAACAGTTGGACTAAGGTCACCAGTCGCAACTGCTTCCAGTAGAGATTTTAATGCTTCGGGTTGAGTCATTTTTTTTTAAGGGAGTAGGGAGTAGGGAGTAGGGAATCGGGAATCGGGAATCGGGAATCGGGAA
>NZ_CEYLVT010000229.1:0-11876 GCF_982860115.1 Moorena sp. | reverse complement strand
ACGGTTTTGGAGACGAGTCGCAGAGGTGACTCTGCGGCTTAGTTTAATAAAAACCCAAGGATTGGAAGCCATCAGGGAGAAGAACGAAACGCGGTTTATACCGAACAGCAATGAATGGGTATGTCAATGCGGATTGTAATGGTGCTGCCAATATAATACGCAAAGTAAGCAGAACGCTAGGTATTAACCTAGACGAACTGGGTAGGGGCGTTTTGACTCGTCCCCACAGGGTATTCCTGTGGTCAGTTAATAAGAAAAAAGTGTGGAGTGATGCGGATTCATCCCATCACGAAACATCCTTATTAGAATCCCCGTCTCTTTAGAGCGGGGAGTAGTCAAGGAAATCACTGGCTTCCGTTCTTCGGGACTTTTGTGGATATTTGAGCCAATGTGATTGCGGTTGACATTGATCTTAGCTATGGCCGGAGCACGATTAGTGCGCCATTTGCCTTTTGGTCCTCTAGAGCCTTTCGTGATTTGGGGCAGATTATTAAACAAGGGAATAATCCAGAATTTCCCGCTTTTATAAGCACCCCGAACCCGACCCTTCTCTAGAAGTTGGCGCAATCGCCGAGAAGAAATACCTAATAGAGATGCTGCTTCTGTAGTACAAACACACTTGTTCATTTTTCTGTTTTATTTTAACTATTCCGATAATACTATTATATAGGTAAAATGAATCATTGACAAGTTTGAATTTAAAAAACTATTCCGAAGTAACTATTAAGTTTAATTCCCTCAGTTTGATGTCAAAAATTGGCGTTTTTTTTGAGGAGTGAGGAGAACTGAATCGAAGGTTTTAATTATTGGATAAAGTTGGTGATATTGAAGTGAGGTGAAAATAGCGATCGCATTCAATTTGTGATTTTTTGTCCTAGTCAAATGACTATAGTTAAGTAGGGAAAATATCAGAAATTTGGCGGTGAGACATCCCGTCAGCAGTAGAGTAAGCTGGTTGTATCGTCAGGAGGGGATAGCCTGGGTCTACTTTAAGCCCATACTCAACAAGACCCTCCTTTTTTAAGGGGGTTAAGGTACAGTGTTAGAAATGTTACTAACGTAAATATATATTTAAATGAGTAAAGCTTTTGCTGCTTGGTTTAGCTGGGTTATGCCTGTGGCAGCAACGTTGTTGGCAACGAGCGTAACTGCACCGGTAGCCAGAGCACAAAACCTGTACAATCCGCAGCCGATTTCCCATAGCAAAGAAATTGTTGACACCCTGACTCAGAAAGATATTCCGATCGGGGATGGTGGCTTTGCCCGAGACTATGTAGTAACTCTTGATGCGGGAGACCAAGTTGCCATTGACCTGATCTCAGACAACTTTGACACGATGATCTCTGTGATCGCTTCTGACGGTTCTATGGTAGCGGAAAATGATGATGGACCCGATGGCAGTACTAACTCCTTGCTATTTGCTCGCATTACTGAGACAGATGAGTACATTATCAGGGTGCGTGCCTTTGGCTCAACGGGCGGTGGCAGGTTCAGATTAAAGATAACCAGACTTAAACCAATTTAGGGGGTTAGTGGTCGAGTCGGTAAGTAATTGATCAAGCAACAGGTTGTCTTGGGCAAAGAATGAGTGAAATAATTAGTTAAGGATCAGGGTCAGTAAGCACAGAAACAAGGCTTCTGTCCATTCCACCACTGCTCCGTAAGTGTCTCCAGTATGTCCCCCTAGCTGGCGGTGAAACCAGCCGCCAGTCAGTAGAGCGATCGCACATCCTCCAAGGGCCATGGTTAAGGATAACCAAGTATTTGTCGGATCTAGCAACACTGGCACAAGAGATAAACTTAAGACAGCGAATAATCCCAAGAGAATATCTTGGGGAATACGTATCCATGGTTTGTGAAATGCCCCTTTACCGGTGGGTTTGAGATAGGGATAAAATGCGATCGCTACTACTTGTCCCCAGCGTCCCCAAGCAGCTGCTCCCATCAAAGCTGCCCACCGATAAGCCCCGATATCACTTAGGGCAGCGGTTTTTAGCAATAATAGAGTACAGGCTGCCATTGCCCCAAAGGCTCCTGTAGCACTATCTGCCATCACATCTAAACGGCGCTGGGGATCTTGAACTGCTAAACCATCAGCTGTGTCTATCACCCCATCTAAGTGTAATCCTCCAGTCAGGGCAAGCCAGCTGACCACAACTGCAACAGAGCGAGTAAGTGCTGGCATCCCCAACTGTTGCAATAAAGTATCTAATATTACCAGTATCCCCCCAATCAGCAATCCGATGATCGGGGCCCAACGGGCAATCCCCCTAAACTCCATTCCCCAGCTAGCTGGTAGGGGGATACTAGTATAAAAAGTTACAGCACCACTTAAAGAACGGAAAAGTTGACGTCCCCATTGCCTCAATTGTTGTCCAGTGAAATACTTCATGAGTAACTGCTGTTACTGAAATTTATTGAATTTTCCTTTGAGCACCATCGAAAGATTGAGATAGTATTGTGTCATACGCTGTTGTAATAAGCAGCAAGTTAACCGACCCTATGGCTTAGGTCTCAACAGCAACGGGCTACTAATCTAGTTAGTTCGTGCCGACCAAAACGGCTCAATCAACATTCCTTGGTCGAAAAGTAGTTGGCAATGGGTTTATCCCATTTGGGGTATAAGCTGTTGGTGTTTACTCAATAAGGGTAAACCCTTAAAAAGTAGTAATCTAGTTGTCTAGATTTGACTAGTTGACTATGAACTATTTAAGGATAAACACCTAACACGCGATTATTCCCTGCATCTATTGGAATTATCTGTTGCTGCTTACTAGGCACGCTTATACGCTTATACCCTTGTATTAACAATTAAGCATGCTTAGATTAGGTATAAAGTCCGATAACCATTAACCCAAAACCTAACACCATTAACCTTTATTGTTGGTTTTAACCCGTTGCCGTAGCTGTGTTCTCATCAATTGGTTTAACCTTTAGGGTTGCCTCGCCAATCAATTAAATTAACCAGTTGCATGTCAATATCAGCCCTGAAAAGCATTATAGGCTTTTATCCATGAGTCACCACCAATCTCGACACCAACTCCCAGCTCCTTGCATCATTGAAACTGGCATTATCATCAACAAGCGAGATATGAAACGCTTGCTTGGTGATTTAGGTTGCGTCCGTTACATCCACACTCTCGATGGTCAACTAAAAAACCAGGGAGAAGGGTTAGTTCAGGAAGTATTTGCTGATCCCCATTGCTCTACCCTGATTGCCAATCGGACACTTTACATCAATGTTCATAGTTTTGACTATTTACAACTGAGTCAGTCTCCAGAGCAAGAAGCATACTTTGACCTAATTAACGAAAATCGTCAGTTGCGGCTGATTCCCCTGTTGAATCCCTTGCAACAAGAGTGTGTTGAACAACTTCAGGCGGAAGCCCTTGAAGCTATGGTCACACAGGTTCTAAGCGCGAAATGGGATGTGCAAATTGATGATGATGGAGATTGTCCTTTTTAGGTTAGAAGGTTAGAAGGTTAGAAGGTTACAGGTTACAAGTTACAGATTGATCAATGAAATTCAAGGGTATAAGTAAGTATTGGCTTGCTCAACGTTGGATGCATCGAATACACAATATCGAATACCCAAGAGCTTGACCAGGGTTAACCGAATTAGACGCTATGGTCTAGTTAACGATATTTGAAGACCTAGATCAACTTGACTCAACAGAAAAATAATTTTTCATTTCAATGTCAGGCTTCCTGCAGCCACACTAAGGCAAGAGCTGGGGTGTTTGTGACACCCCATGGTGTGGTGGAAACTCCCAGGTTTATGCCAGTAGGCACCCTAGCAACGGTAAAAACTCTAACACCAGCCCAGTTAGAGGTAGCTGGGGCCCAAATGGTTTTGGCTAATACCTATCATCTCCATCTGCAACCGGGAGAAGCCATCATTAAAAAAGCCGGTGGGCTGCATCAATTTATGGGTTGGCACGGACCAATCTTAACTGATTCTGGTGGCTTTCAGGTGTTTAGCTTAAGCCAGCTCCGTACTATTACTGAAGAGGGTGTGACCTTTCGATCTCCTCGGGATGGGCGGATGATTGATCTAACCCCAGAACGGTGTATGGAAATTCAGCATGCCTTGGGAGCAGATGTGATCATGGCATTTGATGAGTGTCCCCCCTATCCAGCTGAGCGAACTGAGGTGGAATTAGCAACTCAACGAACCTATCGCTGGCTCAAACGCTGTATTGTTGCCCACAATCGCCCTGATCAACAAGCTTTGTTTGGTATAGTTCAGGGTGGGGTGTACCTAGATTTGCGTCAAAAAGCTGCCGAATCCTTGGTCGAGTTGGATTTACCAGGTTATGCCATTGGTGGTGTCAGTGTGGGGGAACCGCCTGAATTGATTCACCAAATTGTCCAAACAACCGCTCCATTACTGCCATGGCATAAGCCTCGTTATCTGATGGGGGTCGGTACCTACAGGGAAATGGTTTTAGCGATCGCATCTGGCATAGACTTGTTTGACTGCGTTATTCCCACTCGCCTGGGACGTCATGGTAGCGCCTTAGTGCAGGGGGAACGGTGGAACTTGAAAAATGCCCGGTTTCGGGAAGATTTTTCCCCCTTAGATGCCAGTTGTCCTTGCTATTGCTGTCAGAATTTCAGTCGTGCTTATCTGAACCATTTAGTGCGATCGCGTGAATCTCTAGGCTATATGTTACTCTCTCACCACAATGTGACTGAGCTAATTCGGTTCACCCAAGCGATCAGGGCAGCTATCTTAAGTGATCAATTCACTACACAATTTGCTCAATGGCTGTTCACTTCATGTTAAGATACATGTCAATTATTAAATCTGTGTTGGAAAGGAAGATTTAAGATATGGAAGCTGCACTCGTGTTAGGAACATTACCCGAAGCTTACTCTATTTTTGGTCCAGTGGTGGACGTTCTACCAGTCATCCCTGTGTTCTTCTTGCTGCTAGCCTTTGTATGGCAAGCCGCCGTGGGTTTCCGGTAAAGTTCTCCCCCGCTAGAAAACCGGTTTGGCTCTAGGGGTTAGTTTTATCGATAAATATCAACAAATTTAGACATATCTACCAAAAATCTCTAGGTTGTGTCAGAAGGGAGTAGTACAAACCCGACGGATCAATCCGTGGGAAAGTAACCTCAATACCTGACCAACCTTTGTCTCTGATGAAGACTACGTAATCAATAAGCCCTACGATTCATCCCACCTATGAACCACTTAGGTCATGGTGGGATGATCAGTTGGCAGGGTTGATGATGGTGTAGATTAGTAGTGCGCCTGTAGGAAATATCAACCAGGGATTGAACCGAAGAGTGTGGATAAAGCAATCAAAAACAGGAACGTTGGCAGTAGGGTATCCTGTGAGTAGAAAAGCTTGCCGATATCTGGGATAAATACTATCCACCGATTGTTAAGCTAAAATACAGAAAGCTATTTGTATAAGCTAAGTGCCAGTTTTTGCTGTCAAAACTATCAACGTGGAATTAGCCAATACTATTAGTCAGGTGGGCATCAATAATAATTGGCATAAGAGTGGTTGACCACGGCGAACTTGAAGAGAAATTTAATATGCTCCGATTGATAGCTTGACAGAATAAGGACGACTTGCTTCCAAGCCCACGAAAAAGCACAATGGTAGTTTAAGCAAAAAGGCTTCCATTGCTTTTCCTAAATCGATTAAAGCGATGCAGCGCGGTCTTGGGGGTTTCCACGGGGCTTACAAGGTGCGGACGCAGGTTCCGCACACAGCCCCTCCCCATGAGCGACTGCATCAAGACATCGATCGGGAAAATATTCAGAGCAACCTTTCGGACTTAGATCAGGGCATTGAATCAAGGAATGAGTCACTACTCTACAGGGTGATCGAACCGTTGATCGTATTATTTATAGAATCATCAAGGGTGAACATCAAGGGTGATCGTTTCTCGTAATAACTATAGTATATGAGTGCTCAGCTGGTAAAAGTGGCGACAGAAGAGTCACCAAACAAATCAAAACTTATTAGCCCCCAGGTGGAAAATCCCTCCCCCCCGCCCCCAAAACCGACGAAAGCTTGGTCGCGGCTGAAACGCTTGGGGCAATATGTTGGAATAAACCCAGCATTGGTAGCGAGTTTGGCCGTAACTGGTTTAATGCTAGGGTCTAAGCACCTAGGAATGTTACAGTTTTTTGAGTTAAAGGCTTTCGACCGGATGATAGAGCTGCGACCAGCTTTACCACCCGATGACCGCCTCTTAGTAGTAGAGGTGACTGAGCCAGATTTAAAAGGCACAACAGCTCCAGGAGGGTCTTCAATCAAAGATGCTGTAATGTATCAGCTATTAAAAAAGCTGGAGCAACATCAACCCGCCGTTATTGGTGTGGATATCTTTCGAGACAGTCCGGTAGAACCGGGTAATACTGAATTTTCTGAACTACTGCAAAATAGCGATCGCATAATCCCAATTTGCTATCGGGGTCAATCAAAAGCATCCAGTGTTGCAGCCCCCCCAAACATTTCTAAGCATCGTGTAGGCTTTGTTAATCTACTTGAAGATCCCGATGGAATCGTCCGGCGGGCTCCATTATTTTTTGACAATACCAGTGATAATACCAGCATCGTGGGTTGCAGCACCAGATTATCATTTGGCTTTCAGTTAGCGCGAAGCTATTTGGAACAGCGGGGAATCAAGCCCGAAAACATCTCCCCAAAACAGATGAAGCTAGGAAAAACAGTCTATAACAAGATATCTCCTACTGCTGGAGGTTACCAAAAGGGAGATACGGGAGGCTACCAAATTTTATTGAATTACCGCTCTGGTGATCATCTTTCCGATACCGTTACCTTAAGTAAGGTGCTGAATGAGGAAATTGAACCGGACTTGGTCAAAGACCGGATTGTCCTAATCGGTATGAATGCTCCTAGTATTAAAAATGATGACTTCTTAACACCCTACAGTTTTGCTCAAAAACAAAGCAAGCATATGCAAGGAGTCATGATACATGGTCAAATCGTGAGTCAACTGCTCAGTGGGGCACTTGGAGAGGGAAGAGGACAGTTTTGGTTTTGGTCTGAGTGGACAGAAGGCTTGTGGCTTTGGGGTTGGACACTAATAGGGGGCGTGTTAGTTGGGGTAAGCCGCAACACTCGACAGTTAGTACTGTCTGAGAGTATTGCTCTAGGTATTTTGCTCGGAACATCATACCTGCTATTGCTCAACTCAGGATGGATACCTGTGGTGGCACCTGCGTTGGCATTAATCCTTTCGGGTACTGGTGTAATGACTTACACCGGTTACAAGGCTAAACAGGAGAGCATAAAAGCAGAGCAAGAGCGCCGCAAAATTGAAGCAAAAGCTCAAGAACAGGAACAGAACTTAGCTTTGTTACAGGCGTTGTTGAAAGAAAAAAACGAAACCATCTCCAGCACTAACACCAAAACTATACCGATACCGCAAACCGATTTATCTCAAGAAGATGCCACAGAAATTTGGAACCCAACACCGGCTGCAGACTCAGATGGTACATCGGTAGAGTACCGACCCGAACATAACCTCCTAGCTAGACGCTACCAAACCAAGCGTGTTCTTGGTTCAGGTGGGTTTGGTCTAATTCATTTAGCAGAAGATACTCAGCGACCTGGTTCACCCGAGTGTGTGGTCAAGCAATTGAAACCGGCTCGTAGCGATCCGCAATTCTTGAAAATTGCCAGACGCCTATTCCACACTGAAGCAGAAATATTAGAAATCTTGGGTAATCATTTACAGATTCCTCGACTACTAGCTTATTTTGAAGAAGATCAAGCATTTTACTTAGTCGAAGAATATATTCCCGGTCAGTCCCTTAGTGACGAATTGCCAGTAGATAAACGGCTTGGAGTGAAGGAAGTCTCGGATATCCTAAAAGATATTTTAGAAATTCTAGTCTTTATCCATAAATACGGCGTCATCCACCGGGATATCAAACCTGGCAATATTATCCGTCGTCAAACTGATGGTAAACTGGTACTAATTGACTTTGGAGCAGTTAAACAGATTAAAAGCCCAGAGCATAATCAGGAAGACAATGCTACGGTTGCCATTGGCTCTCGCGGTTATGCCCCACCAGAGCAATTAGCGGGACACCCCAGTTTCAATAGTGATATTTATGCTATAGGTATGATTGGGATTCAAGGATTAACTGGCATTCGTCCCTATCAATTGCCCATTTCCCCAGAAACTGGTGAAGTGATTTGGCGTAATCTGGCAGATGTACCTGAAGAATTTGCCCAAATTGTAGAAAAGATGGTAAGCTACCATTTCGCTGACAGATACAAGTCAGCTGAGGTGATCCTGCACGATTTGTCCAAAGTGATTGGTGGGTGAAGCCATGGAGAAAAAAGGCAATAGGGAAGACTATGGAAAAAATACCTTTAACTATGACTACACCTATTACTGATAATATCCAGCAGATTCGTCAACAGTTAAAGCCTAATATCCGTTTAATTGCAGTTAGCAAAACCGTATCTGTAGAGAAAATGCGGGAAGCCTATGGTGCTGGAATTCGCGATTTTGGAGAAAATCGCTTGCAAGAGGCTTGCGCCAAGCAGGAACAATTACAAGATTTAGAAGATATTTCCTGGCATTTTATCGGTCACTTACAAAAGAATAAAGCCAAACTTGCTGTTCAAACAATGGACTGGATCCATTCCATTGATGATTTAAAGTTAGCCCAGAGTTTAAATCGGCGTGCCAATGAGTTAGATAAACGACCTAAGGTTTGTTTACAAATCAAGATATTGCCCGATCCTAATAAATATGGTTGGTCTGTTGAACAGTTATTAGAAACGTTACCAGAATTAGAAGCTTGCGATTCCTTAGATATTCAAGGGTTAATGACAATTCTTCCCTTGGAGTTATCGGAAGCTGAAATTTTTGATGCATTTGTAGAAGTTGCTAAATTCAAGGAACAGCTTAATAAAACCACTCAGTTAAATTTAAAAGAAGTGTCAATGGGAATGTCGGGAGATTATTTGCAAGCTATTAAAGCAGGGGCAACGATGATTCGTTTAGGTAGCAAGATTTTCGGCAAACGTCAATAATTTTTGAGCATTTTTAACGGTATTTTTCGGTGCGACCCCGGTCGAGTTTCCCTACAGGGAAAACGCGCACCAATAAATCGGTCAAATTGGCCAAATACTGCCAAATTGGCTAGCCTTACCATACCTAAGAGCACACAATCAAGGAGTTCGGAGTTAGATAGGAATAGGTGCTCGAAGAAATGTTTAACTTGAACTTAGTGGACTTGGAAACAAATACTACAAATACTAGTGTAATTCTCATAGGTGGCAGTGGCAACGATACTCTCAGCGGTGGCTCACAGGATGATACCCTCAAAGGTAGAGCTGGGAATGATCGTCTCAATGGTCGAGGAGGTAATGACCTTCTTGAAGGGGAGGAGGATTCAGATGTTCTCAACGGTGGAGAGGGCAATGATACTCTGATTGGTGGCTCAGGGAATGATGTCCTTACTGGTGGACCGGGTCCTAGCTTTGGCTTCTTGAATTTGTTTGAGGTTAACAAATCTGATCATGATTTCCTCGACGGTGGCACAGGAAATGACACGCTCAACGGAGCAGATGGTAATGATACCCTAAAAGGCGGAGCTGGTGATGATTCCCTTTTAGGTGATGTTCGTAGGCGTTTGACTGGAATTCCCATAAACTATAATCCAGGTAGTGACATCCTTGATGGTGGAGACGGCAATGACATCCTCGAAGGTGGTGGTAGCAGTGATACTCTCATTGGTGGAACTGGCAATGATACCCTAATTGGTGATGGTGATGAGCAAAATGTCTTTGGTGGCGGGAATGATTATCTAATTGGTGGGAATGGTGATGATTCTCTAGTAGGTGGCGAAGGAAGGGATACCCTTACTGGTGGTCACGGAGCTGATATCTTTAAATTCACATTTACAAATCGTCCATTACCCATTTTCCCGCCTTCAATGCCTTCATCACAACCGCTACAATTTTCAAGGGGAATCAACATAACTGATAGTTTATTATTGCCGAGGAACGATGACTCGGAAGTGCCACGACCTGAAAGCGGAATTGACAGGATTACAGATTTCAATGTCCAAGAGGGAGATAGGATTGAAATTGTTAGTTTTGGAGAACTTGATATTGATCAAATCTCCTACAATAAAACGACAGGTGCTCTGTCTTTTGAAGAGCAACAATTTGCTCAACTACAAGCAGGTCTTGATTTCAGTCCAGAGCAGCATATTGATTTACAAGTCTTCCCTCCTCGTTCCTTTGTTGCCCCTCCTCCTAGTGCGTTTTAGGCCAATTTAGTAATTGGTAATTGGTAATTGGATTAGGATTACCAATTACTAAAATATTAATTGAAGAATTTTGCCGAGGTCACTAGTTGTTAAGGTTTGGTATTCAAGCTGATTTGATATTATTTACTATTCCCTATTAATAATAATTTTATTCGGACAAGGAAGACCTTTTTCAAAGTTAGTAATATTAGAGAGTGTAGTTTCAGCAATGTTATCGAGGGCATTTTCAGTGAAGAAAGCTTGATGAGCAGTAATAATTACATTAGGGAACGTTAGTAAACGTTCAAAAATATCATCTTGAATGACTTCATTGGACAAATCCTCAAAAAACAAGGCAGATTCTCCCTCATAGACATCCAAAGCGAGATAGCCAATTTTCTTGGACTTGAGCGCACCAATAATGGCTTTGGTATCAATCAATCCCCCTCGGCTAGTATTAATTAGCATCACACCTGGTTTCATCTGCTCTACAGCTTCGGAATTAATCAGATGATAGTTTTCAGGAGTTAAGGGACAGTGTAAGGTGACAATATCAGAGATAGCAAATAGTTCAGCTAGCTCTACATACTTGACCCCTAAAGCTTGACACTCCGGGTTTGGATAAGGATCATATGCTACTAATTGACACCCCATACCAGTGAGAATTTGGGCTACGATAACACCAATTTTACCAGTTCCCACAATTCCTACAGTTCGACCATGCATATCGAATCCCAAGAGTCCATCTAGGGAAAAATTTCCTTCTCGTACTCGAGAATAAGCACGATGTATCTTGCGATTCAGGGCTAGCATTAAGCCAATCGTATGTTCAGCGATCGCATACGGGGAGTAAGCCGGAACACGCACTACTGTCATGTCCAATTCTGTCGCTTTTGTGACATCCACATTATTAAAACCAGCGCAGCGTAGAGCAATCAGACGAGTTCCCTGTTGCGCCAGCTTTTCCAACACTTGTCCGTTGAGAGTATCATTGACAAAAACGCATACTGCTGGACATCCTGATGCCAAAATAGTCGTTTGAGTATCGAGGTGCGGTTCAAAAAAAGTTAATTCATGACCATATTGGGAATTAACAGCTTCCAGAAACTGTCGGTCGTAGACTTTGGTACTAAAGACAGCGACTTTCATAGATGTAATGCCAAAACCACCTTAATTAAATTTTAGATAAAAATTTAAAGACTAGATTTAAAGAAAAGGTTAATTCTCTGGTAAGCCTTTAACAGTAAGCTATCAGCGGTTATGTAAATGCTTACCTTCTCTTTTATTTCTGTGAAGTTTAACACAGAGCAGTGGGAAGAATTAACACCAATTCCCACAGTCTTAAATTAAGTTAAAGAATTAACAAATAATGAGTAAAGTGAGCTATAAACAATAGCTTGGATGCCTAAGCAAAAATCATTGATTCACATCTGGTTGCTTTGCAATCCGTTCATGATAGTTTTGATGCTCCCAGCTGTCAACATGAAAGGAAGAATTAATATTCCCGATTGGATGACATTGTTTTGATGCAGAAAGCGAATGGGAGTTTCTCCAAGACCGTAATGGTGCGTTTTCCGTGATGGCGAGCAATCCCTTGACCGTAGGTCACG
>NZ_CEYLVT010000228.1:0-11973 GCF_982860115.1 Moorena sp. | reverse complement strand
CATTACCCATTACCCATTACCCATTACCCATTACCCATTACCCATTACCCATTACTAAAAAGCCGAAACTAATCTCTATCAACATGGCTATATAATTGCTATCAGTAACTGATTAACTAGTAACTGATTTAGTAATAACCCTAGACTAAAACCTGTAAGAGAAACCCCAGAGATGATCCAAAAAGCCTGCCATTCACCGTATCCTTCTGTTTGAAGATCTAATCTAGCTAAGGCAGCAGCGGCAATCAGCACCAGAATACGGCTAGAATAATGAATCCAGCGCAGGATCATAACGCCTAGGAAAGAGCCTAAAATTACGGAAACAAAAGCTTTGGTATCAGATTTCATCCAAGTCCCGTACATTTTTCTAATCTGATACACTGGAGAAGTTATAGCTAAAGCCATCAACAAGATATAAACTGCTCCAATCAGCCAGAGCCATACCGATAGGTTAAATAAGGAAGGATGTGAGCCTGATGTAGTCTGTTTTACCGTAATCAATTCCTGACAGTCAACAGATATCATCCAGCCAAAAATACTATGGCTTAACAGAAGAATTGATAATGAAAGCCAGGGCAGTTTTTTGATTAACCACATTTTATTTAAAGAATCCCACGACTACAATGCGTGGGATTTGAGGTCATTAATCATTAGTCTTTTCTTAAGTTTTAATTGGTAATTGCTAATTGCTAATTTTTAATTGTAAATTTATAACTTACAATTAACCATTGGCTATTTGTAAATAACCAATGACTAATGACTAATCACCAATGAATTAAGACTAATGACTTAGGACTTAGGAGACATTGCTTGAATAATGTAATCGAAGAAGGGACCTGTCAGCTCAGCATCCTCATCGGTTAGGATTCCCAAAGATGCCTGTTTTAAGCAATTTATCGCTTCTGACATCCCTGCCATTGGCACACCTAGGGCATTATACATTTCTCTTGCCCCGATTATACCAATGTCTTCAATAGGTTTGAGATTACCAGCAAGTACACCATAGGTGACCAAGCGCAAGTACCAACCATAGTCCCGTAAACACTGATTTCGTTCACGTTGACCATAGGCATTGCCTCCTGGTGCTATGAAGTCAGGGCGTTTCTGCCAGAGCTGACTACTGGCTTGTTGTACAATCTTTTTTTCATTTTCCGACAGGGTGGCAGCAATGCCCAATCGCTGCTCACCGGTTTGCAAAAAATCATTGATACTTTTGAGTTCACCAGAGCTGAGGTATCTCAGCTCGTCATCGGCATTGAGAATGGCTTGACTAACTACACTCATCTTATTTGTTTATGGAGTTTTTTATTGAGTTACTCAGGCAATTCATCCCCTGCTAAATTAAAGATTTTAGCTCGGGACTTGTTGCCAGAACTGTTAATTAGTAGTTTACCGACTTTGGGTGACACAACGGAAGGGCATTGGGCATAATATCAACAAATCGAGCAAAACCGATGCATGGTTGCTGCCATCGATAGTCTCTTTCCCCTCTTTCCCAATCCAAAACATGCCCTCGAAGCATCCGTTGCTCCCTCTTGCCATCTGTAGCTGGCAATAAAACAAAACTATCAGGATTTACGCAAAAACGGTATAAGTACTAGGGTAACTTAATAATACACCCTACAGGTAGCGAAGGGTGCGCCAACCTGAAGTGGTTTCTACCATAAGCGATGGACTTCGTCCCGCTTTCAGCGAACGCATCCGATATCCCTACTACTTAATCCCTTTGCTAGATGATGCCAATTATGATAACTAATGAGTCCAGACCTGAGTGTTGGCAACAAGGTCAACTGATTGAGGTCATGATTACAGACCTCAGTGATAGTGGTGATGGCGTTGGACGGCTAGGAAATCGGGTGGTTTTTGTTCCGGATACTGTCACAGGGGATAAAGCTTTGGTGCGCCTGATTCGGGTCAAACCTAACTATGCCACTGGTAAGTTACACCAACTGTTGGTGGAATCTCCTAATCGTGTTCATCCCAGATGTATCGTGGCGGATAAGTGTGGTGGTTGCCAATGGCAGCATGTGAGCTGGGACTATCAGCAGTTGGCGAAGCAAAATCAGGTGATTGAAGCCCTCAAACGCATTGGTGGATTTAGCGAACCCGCCGTAGCACCAATCTTAACCACAGATTCTCCCTTGGGCTATCGAAACAAAGCTACCTATCCCCTTAAACGCTCAGCAAAGGGTTCAGTTCAAGCGGGTTATTACCAAAAAGGTAGCCACCAGCTGATTAATCTTAATCAATGCCCCGTGCAAGACCAGCGGTTGAATCCCCTGCTAGGGGAAATTAAGCAGGATATTGAGCAATTGGGGTGGTCGATATACAACGAAAGCCGCCACCAAGGACGATTGCGTCACCTTTCGTTACAGATTGGAAAACAGACTGGCGAGATGTTGCTGACCTTGGTCACAACAGATCTGAATTTAAAAGACTTGGATGTTCAAGGGCAAACTTGGCTAAATCGTTATCCCCAACTGGTTGGTGTTTGTGTGAATCATAACCCCCAACGCAGTAATGTCATTTTTGGTTCCCAAACCTATTGTGTTGCCGGTCAGCCATACTTGAGGGAAAACTTTGCTGGTCTTGAGTTGCGGCTGCGACCAGATACGTTTTTCCAAGTTAATACTGAAGCGGCTGACATTTTGTTAAACCTAATCATTAAACAGCTAGCCCTGAAGGGGGATGAATGTGTAGTTGATGCTTATTGTGGCATTGGTACATTTACTTTACCCCTTGCTCAACAGGTAAGCCAAGTTATCGGTATGGAGGTGCAAGCCGCATCAGTAGAACAAGCTGAGCAGAATGCCTTGATCAATGGGATCACTAATGTGAAATTTCAGGCGGGATCAGTCGAGCAGTTACTGCCCCATTTGACTATAGCCCCAGATATTGTAATACTTGACCCACCCCGTAAGGGATGTTCTCCGGCAGTCATTGACATGCTTAGGGAAGTGGCACCAAAACGGATCGTTTATATCAGCTGTAAGCCAGCTACCCTAGCACGAGACCTCAAACTCCTTTGCCTGAACGGTAACTATCAGTTAACCCACATCCAACCTGCTGACTTCTTTCCTCAAACCTCTCATGTTGAATGTGCTGCTTTTCTAGAGCACTGATATCGGCCTTGCCCAATTGTGGAACACTCAATGTCCTAATCTCAATGGGTAGTGCTATATATAGTTTCTTTATGTATAGTCCCTATATATAGTCTCAATTATCTACATCAATTATTTACCTATTTTACTGGTATTTCATGAGGAAATTACCCAGAAGGGTCTGGTCTGGTCGAAAATTTTCTGATACTATAGACGTAGGGAATCAGAAACAAACAAGGTTATGCGATATGAGTAACGCTAAATTAGCATAGCGCTATTTAGGCATTTTTGCCATTGAGCTGATCTGCTATTGAGCTGATAGGTACAGCAGCAACAATAAACTTATTGAAATAATCAACATAATAATTAACCATGGAGAGGTTGTAGTTTAGCTATGCCACCAGAAATCTTTATTTCTGAATATATAAGCCAACCTCAAGAAATCGAGAGTTCCTAGTCCGGTGCTCCCTGAGCATGATTCTGTCGTGTTCAGATTTAACCCGATCAATATCAGGCATCTAGCCTCCTATTATATCAAGTCCACCAAAAAAAAGCTAGGGGTTTCTTGAGTGATTGCCACATCTTTGAGTCCGGCTGAGTGCGGTTGGGAAACGGTTAGCTTTGCTTCTACCCTTTACCTTTGCCCGATCTTAGATTTGCTTCTTGAACAAATTCCCAATAAATGGCAACCGGAACTCCGGCTGGGATTACAAGAAGCATTAGTGAATGCAGCAAAGCACGGTAATAATTTAGACCCAAGTAAGACCGTAGAGGTTCAATTTTCAGTAGTCAATGGTGAATATTGGTGGGTAATTTCAGATGAAGGGTCTGGTTTTCCCAATTGTGATGACCAAGAGACTCCCGATGTTAGCCTACCCTGCGATGAATCAGAAAGCGGTAGAGGCATGAGCCTGCTTCACCAAATTTTCGATAAAGTCCTCTGGAACAACCAGGGCACAGAAATTAGGCTTTGTAAACAAGTTAATCACCCTTCTAAGCGCCCCCTATTTTCTTAAGCACCTATTTTACTTAGGGTTTCGTTACTTAGGGTTTCGTGTCCCATGAGTTGGACATGGTGGAGCTGAAATAGAGCGGTCTAGCCATCCAGATGCTTGGCGCAACCGTTCAAGGGCTTCTTCTGGATGTTCATTGAGCAGAAATACCAAAGCAGCAGCAGCTTGCTCACTAGCTCGGGCAGAGCGATTAGACTTTAGGCGATGCCAATCATTGGGCCTGATCGCCAGACGCTCTGCTAAGGCTTGAGCCAATTCCAGAGTGGTAGGTTCCATCTTAGCATCAGTTTTGGGGAATTGGATGGATTCAGGCATTGTTTTTTAAGTGCTGAGTGGGGGAGTGTGTAAGTGGTTACCAACTCAAGACTATTTTAACTTAGGATTTACGATTGCTATATGCCTCCAGAATCGTTTCAATCATCTTATCGTAATTCAGGAAAAAATAGACAGGATCAACAAGATGTGAATGAGTTTGAAGAGGAATTGGCAGAAATAGAGCGATCGCTTAATACTCTCAAGAAACGTTATACTCAGGTTGAGCAGGATCAGCGACAGCAAGCTCAACTCCAGGAGCGTCGAGAGCAAATTAGGAAAGATTTGCGCAAGACTAAACGTAATCATACTAATAGTAATCGACAAGCCCTCAAGGCTGAGTTAAGGCAAATCCAAGAACAACTGGAAGTCCTGGAGCTGAATTTAGAGAGTCAGTTGTTTTCTTGGCATAGTCTACGGGAACCGTTTTGGCATGGGGTGCGGTTTGGGGGATTGGGGTTGGTGATTGGTTGGATACTTAGGTCTTGTGTGAGTTAGTCACTTGTTGACAGTTGTTCTTGTGCGCGTGACAGCTCCTACACTGACCTTGCAGGTTCAGTGTAGGCTTCCCAGCCAATCCGGGTATCCCTTAGGAGGCGCTGGGCTTTAAGAACGGACTGCCCTTCCGCTCTGTTTTTAATATTTATTGCTGCATTATGATCTCTGTCCAAACTGCAACCGCAGTGAGGACAATCATGCCACCGAACGTGCAGCTTTTTAGGGACTTTTTTGCCACAACTGGAACAATTCTGTGAAGTATTCTGAGCACTTACTGGAATCGCTAACAAGCCAGCATTTGCGGCTTTGCTTGCCAGGATTGTCAGGAAGCTAGACCACCCAGCGTCCAATACAGATTTAGCCAATCGGGTTTTAGCCAGTCCCTTGACGTTTAACTTTTCGTGAGCAATCACGTCATATTTTGACAGCAAATAAATGGCGGTCTTAAAGTGGAAGTCTTTCCGTTTGTCCGCTACTTTCTTATGCTGCCTCCCGAGTTGCTTAACAGCTTTAAATCTATTCTTTCCTCCTTTTTTTCGTCGAGATACTCTCTTCTGGATGACTTTTAGCCTTTTCTGAGACCGTCGATAATATTGAGGAATTCCTACCCTCTCCCCTTCGGAAGTGGTCAAGAATTCTTTAAGACCGACATCGATACCTACTATTGAGTCAGGATTAATATCAGATTTAACTTCAGGGACAGTCTTATCCTCAAGGGACAAAACAAGATAAAAATTATCGCACTTTTTAGTGATGGAAGCTGTTTTAATCTTGAACCCATCAGGGATAGGGCGATGTAAAACAATCTTGACCTTCCCTATTTTAGGTAAATCAATTAGATCTCCTTGTAAGCACCCTTCCTTCATCTGAGGGTAAGTAAAAGTGCGATAACGATGCCTTTTCTTGAATCTTGGCCTACCGCTTCTGTTTCCGTTTTTATCTCCTTTTATGAATCTATCAAAAGCCAATTTAACCCTCTTTACGACATCCTGAAGTACCTGTGAATGGATCTCCTTGTACCAGGGATGAGTCTTTTTCAGAACTGGTAAGGTCTTTTTTTGACTGTAGTAATCTGGATTATCTCTTAGCTCGGGCAAATGACAGACAAGAGGACAGGCATTAATAGAGCAACGATTCGCCTCGTACCAATTAAATCGATCCGCCAGTAAGTAGTTGTATTGAGCACAAAGCATCGACAGCCAGCTATCTATGACTACCTTTTGTTTCTTTGATGGTCGCAACCTATACTGGTAGGCGATTATCACGATGTATTTTTATCAGTTTATGCTATTAGTGTAACACTGACTTAGAGAAGGTGTCAACAGTTCCATGAAGAAAAAGTTTGCCACAAAAGGAAGATCCGTAAGTGACCTCAAAGCACACTTGGTTTTGACAACAAAATATCGCCGAAAAGTATTTACTGACGGCATGTTGCAGGAATTGCACGATATCTTTGCTGATCTATTAGAAAAATGGGATGGTGATCTGGTGGAATTCAATGGAGAGTCGGATCACGTCCATCTCCTATTTCAATACCATCCAGACATTCAGCTCAGTAATTTGGTTAATAACTTAAAGTCAGTTAGCTCTCGAAAGCTTAGACAGCAATTCAATGATGTCTTGAGTCGCTTATATAGCAAAAACGTCGTATGGAATAGTTCTTATTTTGTAGCTAGCTGTGGTGGAGTTACTATAACGCAGCTTAAGAAGTACATAGAGAACCAGGAAAGGCCAAAGGAATAGCCATCCGCGATTCATCCCACACTCATGCTGCGCATTGAGATGTGGGGCTTCTCGCGGGTTCAGCTAAAGCTTAATTCCCAATCCTCGAATCGAATAATCCAATAACTCGATCGGATGCATTAAGGTAATGTCTTTTCCTTGCAGCTGCAAATGCTTCTTGATCTGCAATGAACAGCCTGGATTAGGGGAAGCAATCAATTCTGCGCCAGTGTTCAATAAATTATTCACCTTCTGCTGTCCCAACTCATCGGCGACTTCCGGTTGGAGCATGTTGTAAACTCCAGCACTACCGCAACACAAGGCGGCATCTATTGGTTCCCGTAAAGTCACTCCTGGAATTTGCCGCAATAACTGTCGCGGTTGTACACTAATCTTCTGTCCATGTAATAGGTGACAAGCATCCTGATAGACAATAGTCAATGGCTCATCCCTAAGCGGTGAAAGGGTTGCAGTTAGTCCTGCACTAACTAGAAACTCTTGGGCATCCTTGACCTTACCCGCAAATTCGTGAGCTTTTTGGGCATACTCGGGGTCATCTTCCAGGATGTGACCATACTCCTTCAAGGTATGACCGCAGCCAGCAGCATTAATAATGATGGCATCAACGTCTGTGCCCTCAAAGCTATCTATCATCTGTCGTGCCAAGGCTTGAGCTTGCTGTGTTTGTCCTTGGTGTTCTGGCAAAGCGGCACAACAGCCCTGGGTTTTGGGAATCACCACTTCACAGCCATTGGCGGTCAACACCCGCACCGTTGCTTCATTCACTGGGGAGAAAAACAACCGTTGCACACAGCCAAGTATTACTCCTACCCGGTAACGCTTCTTGCCCACAGAGGGAATAACATCGGGTAAATTATCCCGAAACGAATCTAGAGTAACTTTTGGTAGCATTGACTCCATGGCTGCTAAGCGAGGAGATAGCAGTTTGAGCCAATTCGTAGAGCGCACTAGTTTCTGCACGCCCAAGGTCTGGTAGAGATATAAAGGAAACAATAATGAACGCAATCGCCCCGGATAGGGAAACAACCTAAAAATTAGCTGTCTAAACATCCAATCTGGAAAACTACGAGGCTGATTTCGCTGAACTTGATGACGAGTGGCGGAGATTAGCTTATCGTACTGAACCCCAGACGGACAAGTTGTCACACAAGCTAAACATCCTAAACAAGAATCGAAATGTTGTGTACTCCCTTCGGCCAGGGGAGCTTCCCCTTGACTAATGGCATTCATTAAATATATCCGACCCCGAGGGGAATCCATCTCTTTGCCAAGCACCCGGTAACTTGGACAGGTGGAAAGACAAAAGCCACAATGAACGCAGGCATCAATCAATTCCTGCTTGGGCGGTTTTTGAGCATCAAAACCATTTTGCTTATTAGTGGTTAGTTCTTGGATATTGGTCATTTTTAAAGGTTTAAATGTTGTTCGCGTAGCGTGGCCGAAAGGCCAAGGTTGGAATGTTGAAGGTTGGAATGTTTAAGGTTGGAATGTTTAAGGTTGGAATGTTTAAGGTTGAAGGTTTAAGGTTGTAAGGTTTAAGGTTGGAATGTTGAAGGTTGGAAGATTTAAGGTTGTAAGGTTTAAGGTTGGAAGGTTTAAGGTTGAATTTAAGGTTGGAAGGTTTAAGGTTGACTATTGAATGGTAATTGGTTAAATGCTAATTGCTAATTGATGATTGATATAGCATTATGATAGTTCTCATATACTTTAAAATTATTTTTTTTATGCCGACTCCCGACTCCCGACTCCCGACTCCCGACTCCCGACTCCCTAAAACCGCTCAATCAAATTCCTCCAACAAATCTGCCAGGACTTAAAACATTTTCTGGATCAAACTTTCGTTTAAGTCCACGCATTACTTCTAATCCATTACCTTGATATCCCCAAATATCTAACTCCTGTTTCAAGGTTATCGGAGCTTCTAATACTGTTAGAAATCCTTGTTCAGATTGACAATAACTGCGCATAGTTTGAATCACGTCTAAACTGACTGCTTCGGAGTCAAACCACACTTTACCTAAGCCACTTCTAACATGAATCACTCCCAATCCTCCTAACTTTTCTAAGGTGTTCAATGTTTTAGCAGCAGCAGTTGGTAATACTCCTATTTTGCAGACAATTTTTGAAGATTGTCGCGATTTCCTAATTGAGTTTGCCAATGATTCCCATAGACTCGTGTCATCCTCGTTATTATAAAAACTATTCCGTAACCCTAACTGTTCTGCAATTGACTGTATTTGAGCACATTGCTCTTTAACACTGTCTGCTACACTTTGGAACCTTACCATCAATCCCATGTCCTGACCAATCCCTAATTCTGTGACTAACTTAGGGGATAATAAATCTAGTGCTGTGGGAGTTAAGGCTGAGGCTAATACTGTTGTTACAGCTGATGCAATTCCATCCATTTCACCTGTCAACACCATACTTGCTGATGCTTCTGGTATTGGATATAGCCGAAAGGTTGCCTGAGTGATAATTCCCAGGGTGCCATAGGAGCCAGTAAATAGCTTCATCAAATCATATCCAGCAACATTCTTTACCACTCGACCCCCGGCTTTAGCGATGTTTCCATCACTGCGGACAAAGGAAATCCCGAGCAACATATCCCGAACCCCTCCATAGCGTTGACGTAGGGATCCGCTGTCTGCGGTAGCAATAATACCTCCAATGGTCGCTTCTTGGGGATAAGCTGGATCTAATGCTAAAAATTGACCGGTTTTTTCTAAAATAGCTTGTAAGTCAGCTATTTTAACTCCGGCTTCTACGGTAACTGTCAAGTCTCCTACGGCGTGGTCAATGATTTGGTTGAGCTGCTTGGTACTTACTACCACATCAATGTCTTTACCGATATCTCCCCAGCCTAATTTACTGCCGTTACCACAGGGGAGGAGATGATAATGTTGGGAATGAGCTAGACCTATGACTTGGGCTAGTTGCTCGGGTGTGCTAGGGTAAACGATAGCTTTGGGAAGGGTGTCGGGAGCAATGGCTGGTTTGATTCGCTCTTGCCAGCTTGGGTCTAGGTTTTCCCAGGTGTAGATATTGGAATTTCCGACAATTGGTTCTAGGGTTGAAGCGATCGCATTCATAGAAGTTGATGGGGTTTGTTGATCAGATTGTGGGATAATCCATATAGTAATCGTAATGGATTGGTGAACAAAAACAGGTCATTATCGTCTTTCCTATTACCCCATCACTCTGTATTAGAGGTCTCACGGGGTGACAACAAAGCTCAAACCTAGATAGGTGGCACGGTTAATGGTTTTAGGTATTGGGGAAAATGAGCGCATCGGTGTCATTTGTATTTCCCAGCAATTGAAGCAATTTTCACCATACAACGTCAATGATAGTTTTAATCAATCCATCCCGCTTGACAATTTTACCTAACACCTAACCCCTAAAACCTAACCCCTGTAAGATTTTCAATTAGCTTGTCACCCCCTGAGATTAGAGGTAAAAATAGGACAGCAAACCTTTGATTAAGAGAAAGTGGAAATGTCTGTCAATTATGCTGATTCCTATTGGAAATATCTCGAAAGTACTGGTCTGACTCTGGATTCAGAGATTTTATCTACTGTAGAGACCAGTATTGAAGGTACGTCTTGGGATAATCCGACTTCTGCTATAGAATTGAACAACTGTGCTGTAGTAGCATTAATTGAAGCTGAGCAATGTGAAAATTCATCTCTACGTGCGATGTATCTGGAGATGGCTTTTGACGCTTTGAATCAGGGAATTGAGTTATCTGGTCATCCCCTGTGTGCTGCTCATTTAGCTCTAGTTTTCGCCATGACTGGAGAAATGGAGCAGGGGATACAAACAGCATTTCCAACCTTAATTAATACCTTACATCCCGCTGATATTAATGAGCAATCCATTCCTCTAGGACTAGTTTATCTACCTCCTGGAAATGGCTTTACAGGTAATCGGTATGAGCAATTGGCTCACATTCTAGATGCTGAGGATGGCTACGCTCAATCAATTTTTTTGTTAAGTGAGGTTTTATGTCGCTCACAATTGGTATTTTATAATGCTACGGGATTGCGATTTCTCCATCTTGCTGTTCAACTATTCTCAGATTCCCCGTCTATTCATTTAAAGTTGGGAATTGCTAGCCTGGTCAATAGTCAATGGGAAGGATTATTTAATTTACACCAGGCTAAAAATTTTGCTCCTTATTCGGCTAGGATTATACAATCCCTATACCTGGCTTATCGAGATTTAGGACAGAGAGATTTAGCCAAGTATTGGCGAGATATTGGGCTAGCTAGGGCTGGCGAGATTAGGGACGAAAATTCGGATTTAATCGGGTTTGAATGGACTGAATTGGAGCTTGAAAGTCCATTTACTTATGTGACCTTTGAAGAGCAGTTACTATTAGCAGTTGAGCCAAGTCTCCGGAGTTTGGTGACAAGTGTATTAATTGCTCAAGGAGACTGGTTTGAAAAAGAAATGGAGTTTTGGCGCAACTGGCTCCAACCTGGGATGACTGTTATTGATGTTGGTGCTAATGCGGGAGTCTACACTTTTAGTGCTGCTTTACGAGTAGGACCAGAAGGGTGTGTGCTAGCGGTTGAACCGTTTTCTGGTTGTGTTCGTTGTTTAGAAGAAACCTGTACTATTAATCAGTTAGACTGGGTGAAAGTGTGTGCAGGAGCAGCTAGCGATCGCAATGGTACGGCTCAACTTGCTCTTCATGGTGCTAGTGAACTTAATGAAATTGTTTCTAGTGATGAACAAGCAACTGTAAAATCTGGTAATTTTGAGGAAGTTTCCTGCTTTACTCTAGATAGCTTGATTGAGCAAGAAGCTATTAGCAGGGTTGATTTGTTGAAAATTGATGCAGAAGGTCATGAACTGCAAGTTTTAGCAGGCAGCAATAGAATTTTAACGGAATTTAGCCCAACGATACTGTATGAAAATATTGCAGGGAGTCGGGGGAGTAACCTAGCTGTTGCTGATTTTCTCAGAGATAAAGGCTATCAACTGTTTCAATATCAGCCTTACCTAGGGCAACTAATTCCGATAAATTCTAGGGAGGATTTACAAGGAAGACTCAATATTATTGCGTTGCGTGACATACTCCCACACTGAATCGTAGATTACAGTGTGGGCTTCTTTCCAACTCCACCTACTGGTTCGGATACTCGGAAAGCTTTACTACCGACGGGATGCCCCACCGCCAACTTCAAAATGTTGATTGCCGCATTCACATCACGATCTTCGATGTACCCACAAGAAGGACAAGAACCCACATTCCGCAGGTTCATCAGCAAAGGAGATAATATTTACGACAAGGAGCA
>NZ_CEYLVT010000227.1:0-12117 GCF_982860115.1 Moorena sp. | reverse complement strand
ACTCGCGAAATTAAACCCCACCCTCTTCTTGTATTTTCCAAAATGGGATGCTCCCCACCCTTCGGTTTCTTTTAATCCCAGAACCCAGGCGGTTTCATTTATGAGGTACTGCAACTTAGAAGACACCTTCCTTGTGAAGTCTTTAAACTTATTTTGATATCGAGTAGCCCGTATTTTTCCGATAGCTACATCCCATTCTTCAGACGTCGGAGCGAACTTCCTTAGCATCTCTGGAGTGAAGCCGTACATGCCGTTGTTATACCAGCGATCGCGATGGTATTGGAAACACTGATGAAGCAAATTTTCTGATCCGATAGCTATTAGATTTACTATTTCGCCGTCGCTGTTCGCCGAAAACATAGATTGAGCTCTCTCTACACTGTCCTGATCCCCGCAAGGCCAGACGAATAAATTCCGGCCATTGCTAAAAAGGTGAGTCTGTCTTTGTTGGTTCTGCATGGTAATAATTGAATTGATTGGCTATTTTGCGGGGGATAGTATTGTGCCACTGTCCCCATTTTTTATCTAAACTACAAATTCGTAAGCAAAGGCCGTCTCATGTTCCTCGCCGCAATTATCTATCCAGACACAATACGCTTCGGTCAGCGTCGTGCGGCAGTCATCCTCGATAACGTCTTTTGGTGCATGGCCAAACTTCCACTTATAGAAAGTAGGGTGAGTTTTGCGGAAGTCGATAATACGATTTCGGGAAGTTTCGGTGAGGGTGAAGTTATTCATTACCATCAGCATCCTCTAGCTCGGAAACAATAACTAATCCACCGATGGCTGTCCCAACTCCCAAGGAGACGATATTGGAAATGGGAGCTAAACCGGTGTCTTTAATAGCTACTTCTGTGGCCAAGGTACCAACGACTGTACTAGCAGCAGCTAGCCCCAACAAAGTTTCTGTCTTCATTTTTTTAGGAAATAGTCAAATGTTCGTGGAAAAAGAGGCGAATGAAAAGCGACCACCCCATCGAAGAGGAGCGATCGCTTAGAATATCAACTTTTATTTCTTGGGGAACGATTGCAATACATCTCCAGGCAGTACGACACGTTGTCGCACTGACCACTAATCTTTTTCCCGACCTGGCTGCCGACCCTTTTCTGGTTGTTAGGGACGGAAAGGGTATCGCTACGCTGCTTCTTCTGGTAAGTCAGTGGATTCCGGCCAGTTTCTTGGGATTGCTCCCGAACAGTTTCCCGAAACCCAGAGGTGGTTGGAGTTATGCCACCAAAAACCTGGTGCAACCGTACCATTGTCTCTTCCCCACCACGATCTTTAAAGTTCTCATCCTTCACCCGGCGGTTGGAACTATCGCGTTGCTGGAGAGTACCAGTATAGTGAATGGTGCGCTTGGATTTAGCTGTGACGGTTGGTTGAGGTTGATTTTTTTTCTTCGCCATTTTGGTAAAATTCTCAAGTTTGCTTTGAATGAGTGAACATCAAAGGCAGTCGTTCCGGTGTATGATGCGACTGCCTTTTTCGTTTCTATGTTTAAATCATATTTCATTTGTACAGTACTGTCAAGTCTTTTTTGACATTTTTCCTGATTAATAAGTTAATCGGTACGCACTGAATTTAGATCGTACAACCGGTGGTTCCGGTGGTTCCTCTTTGTCTTAATCTTGCCAGCGGCCTCCCAGTTTCGGAGAGTTCCCCGAGCCACTCCCAGCCGTTCCATGGCCTCTTTTAATGGAACCCACTGAGGCCGGTACGGGTCTAAACCTGCGGGCATCCTAGCTAATCTATCCTGGTTCTGCTTACTGGCTAGCGAGTCAACATCGTAACGTTTGGTGTTGTTGCGATCGCTAATCGTTTGGATCAATCCCTGCTGCTCCCAATAAGCCAATGTAACCTTGGTTATACCCAATTCCTGGCAGATTTTCTTTGCTGTTAAATACCTCATGGCAAAAATAACAAATGGCTACCCTGCTAGCTTACCAAATGGTTTTCATTTGTACGACAAAGCTGATACGAACAGTCAAATCGCGAGTTACGTGGAAGTTATTTACAAGTTAATTCCGAGTTATATGGCGGTACTTTGCAAGTTCAAAGCCAGTACTTAGAAAGAGCCGATCGCATCGCAATGCCCTGATGATTGGGATGGATTCACCCAGATTCAAGGAATCAACTAGCGATCGCTTCCAAGGCTGCTGCAATCCACCCAGAATCTAGGTGGGTGGATTGTCCCAGGATCAATTCCCATCGGGAAAGGAACAGATTGTTCTTTTCCCGCACTAGCTCCAATCAAGACTTGCCAGCCGCGATCGCTTCCAGTGCCACTGCGATCCGCTCAAGCATCGGAAGCATTTTCTTTTCCATCACGGATTCGATCCGATTGATCGAACCATCGAGGCTTCCAAGTTCTTGCTTCATATCCTCCAAGCGGGTCCAGACGGACTCCGAATGCTCTTTTATTAGTCCTAGCTCATCACCGATGTATTCCAGCCTTCCAGTCACAAGCCTTTATTATAGCGCTAGATTTAACCTCTTAACCTACCCCAAGGGAGCGATCGCGGCAAAGAATCAACTTGGGGTTGCGCGGTTAGTTACTTGTATTGCCTATCTACAGATTACTGTATTGAAGCAACTCATATACCAAAGTAGCGATCGAAAGTACCTATCAGGTTTCTCAATAGGCATTTTTATTGAAAGTGAAATTTTGTGATCGATCACAAAAATCAGTAAGTTGATCACATCAAAACACAACTTAATCACATATTGATCACATAAAGTAAATATTATAGACCTCTTGTTATATCTATATCTTAGAGTTTTTTATCACACGATCACTATGAATCCTAGATAGTACCCTATTAGGCTGATTTTACTGATTTTTACAAAGCTCTTATTGCAATTATATATTGATAATGAATAGTACTATTATTACCCCTTGGGCGAGGTATGGTCAGCTCGCCTAATCAAAAGTTTATATGTAGTTAATTGACTACGTAATTTTGGCTAATTAGGGGGGTTGAAAAATGTTACTAAAAGATGTGATCAATCTCTGTAATCACTGTCAGTAAAGGAATACAGATTTTTTGGGTATGTGATCAAGTAGTCGAAATATGTGATCAAAACCGAAATATCACATTTTTTAGTTGAGGCTGTCTATAGGTAATCAACTTACAACTATAGGTAATTGATTGTGGATTAACCGAAACCCCCGTCCTTTGACACTCCCCGGTCTTAGGGGATTTTTTACTCAACGACCCAGCTGGCTGAACCTGGTCGGAACCAAGAACAGTAGAGGCTAGATCTCCTGAAGCGTTAGGGTTAATAACCCAAGTTCCGACGGGCTTTCAGCCTGGAGCAGTTCCGTGAAATCCGTGATTTTCGGCAAAAAATAAGCACAACAAAATCCCCTCTATTCCATACGGAGAAAGGGTCTGGGGAAGCTTCATACCGCAATCAAAGAAAAGGCAGCGCAAAGCTTCCCCTTTGATAGTGATACTCTTTGCCGGTCGGGGGTATGCTAGCGATCGCTTTGACTGTCGGAATAAATGAAGGCGTGAATCTCACTCAATGGAACCTGGCGGTGATGGGCTAATGGAATAAAAGTTTCTCCTTCACGGCTAGTATCTACGAGGACCCATTCCCCATTAGGATCCTGTGCCTTCTCGTCCGCTAGTACTTTATAGGTGCCAAAAGTCTTTCCGATGGTAGCTTCAATTTCCTCCAACTTCACTGGGACAGAGTTGATTTTTTTGTCTTTGATCTCAGTTCCGATGAATTCGTCGGTCATCAGTACTGATCTGTTTCTGTTCTTTCTGTCTCTTGCCAGGAGATATATGGTCCCCGTCTTTTTGAATAAATCAAACCTTGGGTGATTACGATCATCTTCAATTGGATCATCTTCAAGTGGCGGTTCCTCGACTGGAATCTGGGACTGCTGCCCAAAGCCTTTGCCGCTAATCTGCTGAACTTCTGGAGTTTTTTCCATTACTGCCGTGGAAGTTAAAGGTTGCAAATCCGGGAGTGGCGCAGTTGAAGGAGCGATCGTCCCTTCGGACGCGCCAAAGGCGATCGCTGTCTTATTACTAATAGATGACATAGATGAATCGGAAGAACCGGTTACCCCAGCTAACACTGGTTCCACTACAGGCACAGATGGGGGAAGGTCCAGCTGCGCCTCTTGAATCTGCGATCGCACCTGTTGTTCAATGTCAGAATCCGGTGATCCATCAGGAGTGGGGTTTGATGGTGGGTCCCCACCTCCTCCTCCATCTTCTTCGTCCAAAAATAAGATATTTAAAATATTTCCCTTCTCGTCTTTGATCAACTTGATAAAACCTTGTATATTTGAATCTTCCTTTGTTACTTTTGCCAACTGCTCCAAATAAGCAATTATTTCTTTTTTCCTTAAACCCTTTTTATTTCCTCTAGTCTGAAAGCGTCCTAGTAGCTTCCTGAGGTTTGTCTCTCTTTTTTGCTTGACGTATTCAAATACTTCGTTGATCTGACCTAAGGTCTTAGTTTCTTCTTCGATGAAATCACTATTACAGTCAGGTACAGTGCGCTGGAGATGTAACTCATTTGCGATCAGGATTTCGCAGAAATAAATGGCTTTATCCATAGTCTCCCCTGATATCCATCTCAGATCTTTTTCCTTGTCACAAGCTCCTTCTATGGCGTGTAGTATGAGGCAAATTCTGGCTAGCATCGTAACCATCTTGGCTATCCACTGTGAAAAAGATGGATTACTAGATTTATCTCTGTATTGCCAAATTATGTATTTCGCCCTTTCATTGACAAACTTGCGTTCAGCTTCGGGTGTCATTTTGCATGTTAAGTTATTTGGCAAAGCTTCGACAGCTTGATATACAGATAGTAACAACGCCGTAACATCTACCCTCGTTTTATTCCATTCAATTGCTTCTCTGACTGTAGGACTTTCAATATAGACCTTCGTAATCCGAGATAATTCGCCATCGTCGTCCCTGTTGAAATTGGAAAACTCAGTTCTCATTGCTCTGGGTTGGATAGCAGATAAGACATTGGTGAATTGATTTTTATATCTGAGGCATTTGCTTTTGTCTTGCCGAGTAATAGATCCTCTCAATCCTTCATCCCAGGCGGTCATTCTTTGCTTTTTGGATTTCTGGTTATTAGGATTGGACTTGTAAGCATCAAAGCCATAAACTGTACCGGCCTCGTGTCCAAAATGGAGAACACCACTGCCTCTTTCTTGTCGTGCAATGATTGTGTTCAAAGCTTCTGGCGTGACATCCGTCTCGTAGTACTTTCGTTGCTTAGATATTAACTTATCAATATAGTTCGGATCCTCTTCGGTTCCTCTTTTAGCTCTTTTATCTTCTGGCTTCATATCGAGCCATACATTTAAGGCTTCTTCCTTCTTGTTTTCTAATCTTTCCGTCTCTTCATCAATCTTTTCCTGCATGAGCTGTAGTGGCTTCATTACTTTTTTCAAAACCACAGATTTCCAACTCCCAGAGTCTCCGACAAGCAATGCGTGTATGATCGCACGCTCATGCCAATCATTTTTAAGCTCAATCGACATTTCATTCATTAAAATCCCCAGGACAGTCAAGACAGACAGAGCTGCTGCTGAATGCCCTTTCTTTTTAATACTCAACTTCAACGGCTTTGCTAACTCGGGAGGGAAAACTCGATCTAAATCAACTTGTCTTTTTTCCCCGGACAGCAACTCATGTAGCTGCGGAAGCACTGCATTCAGATTTTGATCAGCCTCAATTTCTTCTATTGCTGAATAGTAAAGCCGTCTGATCAAACGTTCCTGCTTTTTGTACTTTGTGGCAATGCGGGTTATCTGGAGATCTAAATCAATTCCGTCTAGCCCCTTAGCCGCCAGCTCAAATAACTCGACTTTTAGTTCTTCTATTTTTTTTGTTGGATCTACAGTGACTTTTTCTGGTTGGGCTGAAAGGTTATCCTTGCTGAAAGAAGGAAGTTGCTTAATTTGCTCTGTGGTAACTGCGGCCAGTAACTGCTCTTTTGTTATTTTTTCATCCTTTACCCAATTAAGAATGTCCGAACCATCACTGCTGTGTAAATGCATCCACGGGAATTTCCGGTTGGGAAAGGCGTACAGCCATTTGGTTGCTCCAGTAGCTGCTTGGATCTTGAGCATTAGGTCCATCCCTGGCCTATCCCGATCCGGGCATAGTACAAGGTTCCAGTACCCTTTCAGTACTTGCCATTGAGATTCATGAAATCCACTGCTACCGCGAGCACAAGTCACTGCAACCAGACCCATGTCAGTCAGAAGGTTAACTATTGGCTCACCTTCTACCGCGAAAATAGGCTCACCCTTCGCGATCGCTTCCTGGATTTTCTCAAAATTCAATAGTGCCCAGTTGTCAGGGGTGAGCCCATGTAATCCTGGGACGTAGCCGTACTTATCGGCTTTCTGATTTTGAGGGTCGTAGAGGTGTTGGACGATTTTTTTGTACTTCCCGTCTTCCGGCTGCTTGTAATCCCATCTCCTTACTTGAAGTACCGGTTTGCCCTTTTCGTCCTTATAGGTCCAGTACCTGTACTTGCTTTCCCTTGGCTTCTTGCTGCGCTTCTGCTTTTTCTTCGGGCGATAGAAATTTCCTGACTGAGTAGAGCTCTTGGGAGTGTACTGTTCATAGTCATTATCAAGATCAAGCAATAACGACCTTGTGCCCCTGTAAGTCTTTTCGCACCTAACTGCACCGTCAATTCCTATCGAGCACTCATCTTTGGCTCCACATGCTGGACAGGTGATCTTGAGCTTCGATACGCATGCCCAACCCTGGTTATTGAAATGTGAGGAGCTGATATAGGAACTGAATGTTGAGTCGTAAACCATCATGCCACCTCCTGAAAAGTAAGGTTGGCCGTTTGATTAACTTGAGAAAAATTTTTTACAAGACTGTCAAATCCTTCTGGACAGTTTCCAGAAAGGGCTTCTAGCGTTTTTTGACTTTCGGAGATTGAGTTTTTGGCACTCTGCCACTGTTCGCTCGGAAAAATTTGATATATCATGAGGATAAGAATTATATGGTTTTGCGGTGGTTTCTCCCGACTAATAATTCGAGAGAGACAACCACCTTTTTTTAGGGGTTACCCTATTTACCTGACCAAAGCGTCAAAAAGTCTGGTCAGCAACAAATCGACTAAACCGCCAAGAGCCGGTTACTCTGGCGTCAACCCTCGGTCTTTGCCAAGACGCGAGGATTTTCGTCTTAGACTTAGTCCGCCAGCCAGTCTTCGGCAGTGACTAAATCCAGCGACAGGATGTTGCCCCTGCTCGCTTGCCTGGATATAGGATACACATTTTTCTCCTGCGATCGCAACTGACTTCCAAAAATGTAGCGATCGCATGTACTAGTTTTTGATTTCAATCCAAGGTGCCTTTACAGCACACCTCTTGCATTCGACAATTTTTGGCTCAAACAGCTCGGGCACAACCACACAGCCTTGCCATGGAAAAAGCCAGGGCTCAACCACAAGCTTGTCCAGCAATGGGCTCAACCACATTGCACTATCAATTTTACTAGAGAAAAAAATAAAAATCAACTTGATACCTAGGGTTGAGTAGTTGGCTTCCGAGAACATGGGTTCCGAAAAGCGGATCTCCCCCAAAAAATAAGGCAACTTAATTCCCTAGGGAGCGGATCCGAGATGCAGCTCAGCGATCGCTTCCATTAACCACGACTGCATTGAAGATTTTCCACATTAAATGCGATCACGCTTAATGTAGAAAATCAATCGGCCACCTCCGACTCCCCTTTTTTCTCTTGATGGACGTGGGTAGAGTCTGAGGTTGAACCAGTGCTTCTCTGATCTGGTGGGGGAGCTACCCTTTTGAAAGACCCATTATGGTCTTCTGAAGTCCCACAGTCACAGCAAACCACCACCCCAAAGTCCACCCCAAGAGCTTTCTCTATGCCCTCTAATACCTCTGTAGAGATCCGAGGGATGTCCCCTGACTCTATTGCGTACCAGGTAGATCTTGGTATTCCAGCGATTCGAGAAAGTTTTGAGACCCCGCCTTTTACCCCTCTTCTTAGTCTTTTAATAGTTTTGGGGAAATTTGTAATTTTGACTGTTTTAGAGCTGTAAACCTCTGTAATACTCATTTACGGACATTGAATGACATACCTTGACCTCTAAAGGATAACGCTTTGAAAGAATTTTGTCCAAGCACTTGACACTTTTTTAAATCCTCGCTATAGTAGATGTATGGATGAAAAAGCGAGCACATCAAATACACAGCGAGTGCCCGCTTTAGTAGGCCAGAACTAACTAGACCTAGACTTCATTATTACTGAATCTAGGTCGCCACAGCACCTAGACAACTACATGATCTTAAGCACAAATGACGATTTCATTACTGCTCTTAGCTCGTGACATCGGATGCTACTGGGCGACGTGGATGCTGATTTGTCACTTATGTGGAAATAGCTAGCGGTAACGATACTCTAACGATAATTGGGAGTACTACTCAAAGGCTTTTTACTTAATAAGTGTTCTTATCGTGCATGCACGATAAGCCTATCGTGCAATAAAAACTATTAACAGTTGACCTAATCGTGCATGCACGATAATCCTATCGTGCATGGTTATCTATAATTAGTTCACCTAATCGTGCAGGGTTGATTACATGGTCTTTTTTGTTAGTAGTTGACCTAATCGTGCATGAATAAGTACTCTTATTTACTTAGTTTAGTAATTAATGCACGATTAGGTCAAGAGAAGTAATTCTCAATTACTTCTCTGCACGATAAGGAATTAGGCTTCGCTATCGTGCACGAAATTACGATTTACCAGGGCAAAAAACATATTTCGCATGCTATTACCCCGTACATACATGCTTCTCCTCTATATATATGTGTCCCAAGTCAAAAGACACTTTTGAAGTCTATTCTCAATAAAAGGAGGTGAGCCAGTATAAAGTGCGACATGGAAGTACTTAGTCCAAATGACTCAAACTGGGCGAAATCGTGCACGATAATTCATGACCCGTACCGGGCGAAATCATGCACGATAAGCTTCATCACGGACAAACGCTGGGATACACCTGACGTTGACATGATTAATTTTACGTACGACTATTTTTTCTCTTACAACCTTATTGATAAGGCAACTAGAGATGAAGTAGAAGATACGTTTAATTTTTCTCAAAATACATCCTACAGATGGAGGTTCTACATAATAGACAACCCTCCAACTATCAATCAGCAAATACTGTTCAGTAAGTCTTTCTACAGAAGCCAAGGGTGTAGAAAGACCTCAAAAATCAGAAGATTAAGGCCATTTCAAATATTCGTGATGTGGATGATATCCCTTCTGATGGCTCCACCTGGCGCTCGCTATAACAAAGCAGCTTATCGATTAGAACTGCTGCTTCAAGTGTTCACTCCAGAAGATTTTTCAAAGAGGTTAGAAAAATGGAAAACAATAATGACACCTTGACTTTTGATGATGCTTTAGAGGCTTTGATGACTAGTCAAGGTAAAACTGAAGCTGAAGCCACTAATGCTTTAGAGAAAATAGGAGCAGCTCAAGGGTTTGACCCCTACGAAGACAAGATTCCCTGGAATGCAGTCTTTCAAGTTGACGGAGCCATGAATGGAGCCGATGAAGCTGTTCAAAAAGCACTAACTAGTGGCACTTCCTCTGCAATCGCTCCCGTAACTCCCAAAGAAGCGACTAATCAGCTAGTTACCTCTGTAAACCAGAGCCTGATTTCTCGTGGCCTAGCTGAACTACCAGCTGATCTAATCATTGATATGATGCCCGAGCGACTTCAAGCCTACCGAGAAGCACTGGGTCTAATTGATGAGGTAGCTTTTGAGACTGCGGTGCTGGAGCAAGATCAAAAGATGAGCGAAAACCTCAACCGTTACCGACAAGCAAATAACGAAGGACGAAAAAATCTTCGTCAATTGTTCAATCCTGAAACCCGAAGAGCACTTGTTAATGGGTTAATGTCTCGTGTTGGCATCACTACTGAGGAGGTGGATGCTGAAGTGGAAGAGTTTAACGCTCAGTGCGCAGCAGAAGACCAGGCTTATCTTGAAAGCAAGATTGTTCAACCCAAAGTTGTGACCCAAGAGGAAGCTGTTGCACTTCTTAAGCAGAAAATGACCAAGCTAGGTATTGACGTATAAGGAAGGACAAGCGGGTGTCAAAAGATGCCCGCTTGGTAAATGCGAAATGGATAAATACTACATTAGACCACTATTGCCTTCACTACTATCATTTGGACTTCTAGTAATACCTTTCGCTTGCCAGCAGGCATGGAAGGCTGACACCAAGATGAGAGTTGACCTAATAGAACAGGATGGAGAGATCAAGAGAGCAAGACTGGACAACCAACTAAAGGAGAAAGAAGTCTACGCCCGAAATCTAAAACTTCACCCGACAGAGCGTCACAGTTTTCAGTTCACTTTCAATCCAGAAACCAGAAATGCTTTCCCTATCAAATCGGAAGCGATCGCTAACCAAGTGAAAAACTCTCCTAGAGGATTCGTTTATTACTTCGATATCTCCACCCCTCAGAGGTTCGTTGGCACCGCTTGGAAAAATGAATCCGGTTCTGTGTCTTGGGCATTTCTGTGGGAGAAGGACGAACGAATCCGCAAATTAGCGATAGATAGACAGAGGAGTTTATATGAGCAAGTCAGGTTCTAACAGTGACCGCCGTGGAAAGCGAATTCTGGTTGATATTATTGAGTGGATACAGGAGGCTATCGACTGGATTTTTGACTGCCTGTCAGCTTTAATAGCTGCCCTTGGCTTCATTGTTAAAAACTTCCTTCTTGGACCCGGTATTCTGGCATTTAGCTTCGTAGCTTTTATTTATTGCCTCGCCATATCTCTAGATAACTTTTACACTCATCCTTCGGGGTTAGCTTTAGCCCCTAACCCGTTCACTACATGGGTTGGCATCAAAGCTTATTTGACTAAAAGTTTCTATGATTCAGAACTTTTGTTTCACTTCCTTTTGATGTTGGGAATGAATGCTAGTCAAGTCGTTTTGACTGGTATTAATTCCAACCCAGATGCCTCGGGAATGAAGAAAGCTGTTCGAGGTTTTTTGCGCCTCTTTGGTTATTTCTTGTACGGGGTTGAAATAGCTATGGCATTTGGCGTTAGACCAATATTTGGAGAAGGCATTGGTGGTTGGACTGTCTTAGGTCTATTAGTATTCAATCCCCTATCTGCTTTCGCCCCAGGAATTGGTCTTAATATCTTCAAGCTTGGCTATGGATACTTCAAGAAATTCGTAGGCTCTGGCAATAGGTAAAACTTAGTAAAGCTCCCGGTTTTATACCGGGAGAAAAAACGATGAAAAGAAATACATTGAAAACTCAAAAAGCTCCTCTTGATTTTACTCTGAAATATCCCGATCTAAATCTATTAATCACAGACCCACCTATGTGGTTGGCTATTCGGGATGATTATTTAATCTACGACGCGACAAAGAGACGTCTAGGATGTAACCTCTCCAAAAGCCTGGGTGTTGTGTGCTCTGTGGCCGCCTTAGCAACAATTAACGTAAATCCTTTATCTCTTTTAGCTTTGATTTTTGGAGGACTTGGATATGCCTGGACAGTAGGGAAAGACTTTAGTATTACTGACAATCTAAGGCCACTCCCATTCGTTCCAGATGCCAGAAAGCTCTGGAATGAGTTCACTAAGCATGAAGACGATAAAACTGAAGACAACCAAAATGATCTGTTCCAAGGTAAACAATTAAAGTGTATCGACTGGCTATCAGAAAGAGAAAGACATGAAGCTGCCTTCTTGGCAGAGTATAGAGGGGTTTTAGGACATGTCTTAACAGGGGTGGGAACCAAAAGACGTTTTGTCACTTACCTAACTATACTCAATGACTCTTTTACTAATAGAGATAACTCTCGGTATTGCCGTCACCTTAAGGAGTTAAAAGATGGTCACGAGCTAATCGAAATGATTTCAATTCAGGATTTAGACACTCTAGGACGCCAGCTTTATCCATCAAAGAGTATGAGAGTCATTTCCGCTGTCCAGACTCCAGAATTAGAGCCTGCCGTAGATAGGGATGTGGCTGCTGGTACTTATGGATATGAATTTCAAGGTAGTCTTGGGGAAACTATTGATGTGCCTAGTAGTTA
>NZ_CEYLVT010000226.1:0-12212 GCF_982860115.1 Moorena sp. | reverse complement strand
AATCGGAACCCACCCCTAACCCCTCCCAGGAGGGGAACGGGAATCGGGAATCGGAGCTTTGGGGAAGGGGCGCGCGGAGATAGCGCGCGGAGTATGGGGAGATGGCCATCTGGCCATCTCCCCAGCCACGTTTACAATTCATATGTAATTTAGATGTATAGCAATTTTTGTACTTATGAGGTACAAAGAATTTTTTTCGGACTCCCCCCTTTTCGGCGCTATTCCCCCCTTATTAAGGGGGGATCCCAATTCTCCCTACTCCCCACTCCCTACTCCCTCTTTCATTGAAGAGCCATCAACAGACTCCCATGCTCTCCAAATTACCAATCCCAGTAAAATCGTTGTACTACCGACAATTACTGGACTGCGAGGAAACTCAACACAGACTAAAGCTAAACTGCCCACCCATAAGGTCAGGGCGTAAATCAGTAACACCGTTAGTCGATGAGACAAACCTGCTTTTAATAAACGATGATGGAGATGCCGTTGATCCGCCTGGAAAGGTGAGCTACGGTTATATAATCTCAGGATAATCACCGCAGACATATCTAAAAGGGGTACGGCCAAGACCAGCAAGGGTAAGAGCACTGTGGTAGCCACCGCCCCTTTCACCAATCCCATCACACTCAGGCTAGCGATAGTGAAACCGATGAAGTAGGAGCCACCATCTCCCATAAAAATTTGGGCTGGATTGAAGTTATAGTACAAAAATCCTAATAAACTCCCCACTAATGCCGCACTAATTAGTGCTGCCTCAGTTTCGCCCATGAACAAACTGAGCAGGAAAATCATCACCCCAGCAATACCAGCCACTCCTGAAGCCAAGCCATCCAGTCCATCAATCCAATTTATGGCATTGACAACCCCTGTTAGCCAAAAGATCGTAAGGGGTAAGCTCAGCCATCCTAAGTGGATTATTCCCAGTCCTGGCAGACTGACAACGCTAATCTCCAGCCCCATTTCCCAAGCGACACTAGCAACGACTGCTTGCAGTAACAAGCGCGTTAAGGGCGATAAACTCACCAAGTCGTCAGTGACGCCAATCAAGAAAAAGCAGAAACTGCCGAGAACAACTGCCCAAACCTCTGAAGAAACGCCAGGGGGAAAATTAGCCAACCCTCCTAGACTCCATACTAAAAACAGAGCCAGTAAGGTGCCAGCAGCAATAGAAATTCCCCCTAAACGCACCATTGGTTGTCGATGCACTTTCCGCTCGGCTGGTAAATCGGTGTACTGATACTTAATGGCAGCGGCTTTAACTATCGGAATAGTATTAAAAACAATTAAAGCGGCAACAATGAAGGCAACTACATAATATCCAGAGGAAACCATGGTGCAATGGCGTAAAAATTACCAGCTCTCAGAACTAAAATTTAGAGATTTACGGAAGGACAGGTGGCTCAGGAAGGCCTTCGACAACCTCAGCAGCTTCGGTTAGTAAGTCGCCCAACTCTGAACAATTAGACGCCGCACAAGCTTCTATCTCCCCGAAAAGCCGTTGAGCATTGTTGAAAAAATCAGTATACTGTTCGACTCCTTGTTCAACTCCTTGGCGGACTTGCTGGCGGATTGCCCGACGAGCCTGAAACTTAATAATTCGTGGTATTATCCCTGTAATGTTTGACTGGTTGATCAAAATACTCTCTGACGGCTCATTAGCACCAGCAGGCAAAACTGGAGCTAATCCCGCCGCCAAAGCAGTGATTGCCACAATACTGGCAGTTTTAGTTTTAATTGAGGGAATCAGTTTCATGATTTACTTGTGTGAATTTACCTCGGTGTAACCTGTTAGCTTGCCTTAACGGCAGTTGAGACCTAAACCGGAATCTTAGAAAATCAGATCCAACAGAGAGATAACATCCCCCACTGAGCCACCAACACCCATAACAAAACGGGCTCCGTCCCCTGCACCAGTAATATCTCTGACGGCGGGAGTAATTACGATAGGGATATTTTTAAACGGGGCAATGGATGCACCGATAGCTAAATCTTGTCCCGTCCACTCCGTAATTACATTTAGCCACGGGAGCACTCCCACACCTACACTACCAAAGACACCAATACCGTTTTCCTGATTAAATACTTTTTCTTCACTGCGAAACCGACCTGTACCAGCGCCCACAGTGACTACTGCCAGACCAAAAGGGTCATTAATGTTACGTCTGAGAGGAAGCACTTTGGTAACTGCGCCATAGTAGGTATCCTTGGAATCAATTGCTCCTCGTGCTCCTACTTCAATGATTCCTTCTCCTCCTACAGCAACACCCCATCCCCGATCAAATTGAGTGTGCAATTTAGCACTGATATTTCCACTGCCAAAGGATGCGCTATTACCAAAACTATTCATGGTATAGGAAACCTGTAAGCCCACTGAGTCCCTGGCGTCCCCAACACCAAAGCCAAATGCTAAGGTTCCATCCATACCACCTCCGATCAAACCACCCCTACCACCGCTATAGCGAGTGCGAGATTGAAAACCACCACCAACATAACCTTGGAAGTTATCAGCCCCAAATCCGGAGGGATTGGCAATGCTAAACCCTGGAGAAACTGTACGAGGCTTACGTGACTTAGTGGCTAATCGGTATAACTCTAGTCTCTTTTTGTACTCGCGGAGTTTCTCTTGAATTTCTGGAGAAATTGTAGAAGGGTTTGGAGATTCAGAGGAGTCAGTGGCGTCAGTGGCCTCACTAGGTTGAGACACTTGAGAAACTAGTGTGCTCGATACTGGCTGATAGGATGTATAGGATGATCGATAGCCTGGAGTAACCTCAGCACCACTGGTTCTAGAGTTTCCAGTCAAGGCTGAAGTAGACCCTAACCATGGACTAGAAAAACCCCTTCTGCTTGAGGTTAATCTCCCTGGAGTTATACCAGTTTCAGTGGTTACCTTGGGAACCGACTTAACTGGATAATTAACTGGATAATTAACGTGATTACCAGCAGCTCCCAAGACTGGAGTAGCGACCTTAGAGATGGCACCGAGGTGGTTAACTGGTTCTGGACTAGTTTTAATCTCACGGTTAGTAGTACTGAGCCCCACAGGAGTTGCTCCCAGCAGTACCTTTACCGATGGACTCTTAACAGTAGGATTAACAGTAGAAACAGAGGTTCCTAAATCCTTGTAGTTAGAGTATGAATTAGAGGCAGCGCGGTCTTGGGGGTTTCCCCCATGAGCGACTGCCGCAGTTGCTGAAGCTTGACCCCCTATAAACCAAGGAGTTAACACCGCAAAACTGTAGGTTGCAAGTTTGGAAATGTGAATCATGCCTTAAGCTGACTCTGAATTTGAGTGTCAGTCCGTAACGTTTAAATAATATAGGTGTGGTATAGCGTACTCCCAGAAAAAAGATGCAGGAATTAACCTAAGATGCACTCAAAACCTGTTAATCGAACAGAGCCGATTAGTTAGTGACTCTAGCAAGATAGTTTCTCCTCTTAGCTGATCAATAATCAACTCGATTTAGTTCTCGTATCACTTCTACCAACCTTGAAAATAACATCAGGAATAATTCCATCGTTGTATTTATTTAATTTCAAAGTTTTTTTTAAAAAACTATTATTATTGATGGTATTAATATATCTTGAATTTATAAATTAGTGGAGGTAAAAATTACTGAATTTTAGGGAGTAGGGAGTAGGGAGTAGGGAGTCAGGAGTCAAGAGTCAGGAGTCGGGGTAACAAACTTGAATATATCTCATAAGTATGGAAAACACTATATTTATTTGAACGCTATCAAATAAAAAAAAGGGAGTAGGGAGTAGAGACTAAGGCCATGGGCCACCCTACGCGAACGGAGTAGGAAGGCATCGCTCTTGTCTTTTACCTTTTGCCTAAAAAAAATCAGCAATTTCGCTGAATAATAATGAAAATTGCTATAGCGTTTATCTTAGCTATGAGGTACAAATTATTTTTTACCTCTTCCCTATTCCCTCTTCCCTATTCCCTCTTCCCTGCTCCATATTCGCTGCTCCATATTCGCTGCTCCCTGCTCCCTACTCCCTGCTCCCTACTCCCTGCTCCCTGCTCCCTAAAAACCATAAATTTGTACCTCACAAGTCGTAGAATTGCTATATTAGGTGTGCTTGACCTATTCGGATTCGATTAGTTAGTGACTGTAGGAATAACGTTTATTCTCTTACAGCGTTTTTCATAACTATTAGATGCGCTTGACCTTGGCGAATTTAATTCGCCACAAGTCGCACCTGAGGTAAACATAATTTTTCCCTATTCCCTGTTCCCTATTCCCTGTTCCCTGTTCCCTGTTCCCTGTTCCCTATTCCCTACTCCCTACTCCCTACTCCCTACTCCCTACTCCAGAAGAATCCTGTAGGGAATAATCCTGATAACTACCCTAAGAGCAGTATTAAGGATAGAGGTCTATTAACTTAGTCTATTAAGTTAGTTACCTGTCGGGGGGTTTTAGGGACTGAGGCCGTAGGCTACGCTTTGCGAACGGATCAGCAAAGAAGTAAAAAATCGGTGTGTTTACCTGATTAATACGAGAATTGCTATATATAGGGTTTCTAGGATTTATGAAGTATGCTTCTAAACCTAAAAGTCCCCCTTATTAAGGGGGATTTAGGGGGATCAATTTGTCCCTTATGGGATAGAGACTTGCTATAAGTAGTAACTATAAGCTGATCTCCATTTAAATTGGTTATTCCCCATTCCCTATTGCCTGTTTTCTTTGAGCAATTTAGGTATCCTAATCTAAATGGTGAACAGCTTAAAGTAACTATAAATTAACTATAAAGTAACTATAAATAGTGTTGAACATTCAAAAACTATTGGTAACAGCCAAGGTGCGCGCCTCCAAGGGAGCGAGGGATTGCTCGCGCCCTTGGGTCGCACCTCAACATTATTGCTAAGACAAAACTAACAGCTGCATCTCCTAAAAGTTATTTGACCTGGTGGGTGAAACGGGCATCAGGGGTGGAACAGGCATCTTGCCTGTATCCTCCCTTGGGGGGTCTGTCCCGATTCCCGATTCCCGACTCCCGACTCCCGATTCCCTACTCCCTACTCCCTACTCCCTAAATTGGAATTTGTTGAAGTCCATCAAATAATCCCATGTTTAAAGCCTTAGTACTGATTCCCGTGTCAGCCGCCGCTAGCTATTGTATAGGGTATGGGCTGAGTAATAATTGGAATTACAACGATCATCCGATTGTCCAACTGATTTCTGCTGATCAATCAAGATTCAATCTTGGCAATCTTGGCAATCTCGAAAATCTCGGCAATCTCGGCAATCTCGGCAATCTCGGAAAAAACGATACCAATCCCCAAGATTCAAAAACCATTAATAGACCACAACGGTTTCCTAAGGGAGAGTTTTCTCGGACCCCATCTCAGTTAGACCTAGGTAAGTCATGGCCAACCTCACTAGCGATTCCTGGAGAAACCGTTAGCCCACAAACCGTTGCAACCATTAAACCACCCCCCCTGCCTCCACCCCTTCCTAGGGTAACGGTTAGTCCGGCAGATATAGTACTACCGATTAAAATCCTACCGAGCAAAAAACTACAGATTAACCGTATTGTTGCTCGCTCTGTTGGCAGTGATTTGATCAAAATGCCATGGGAAACCGTGGAGCAACCTCCAGTAAAGGTACCCAAAAAACCGCCAGCTGAGATGATTGCCACCATCCCTAAGGTGAAAAAACTAAGCAAATCAAAGGTGCTAGCAAAGGCTAACACTACCAATCGACCTGTGATGAAATTAACCTTTAGATCAGACCTGAGGTTAGTTAATGGTTCATTTTTCGAGATTTCTAATCAACCAGAAGATGATGTCGAGCTAATCGTTGCTGATGCCAACTTAGCTGCTCCTGGGAAGTTAGCTATGCTTACCTTCAGGGAATCACTGCCGCCTAATGGTGAACAGCCCAGGGACATTGTACTTGCTTCGGCTATTTCTGAATCGACCATTGCTCAATTGGCTATTGCTCAATCTACACCAACATCTTCCCAGGGTCAGTCTTCTGAAGGTCAGTCCACAGACATGGTACCTTTACCGACCTTTGATCAACCTACCCAGACCCTACCATCCCCTCCAGGTCAGTCCACAGACATGGTACCTCTGCCCACCTTTGAGCAACCTACCCAAACAATACCATTCCCCAGTCTTCCTGACCTTACCACTCCTGCACCTCCTGTAGAGTCAGTTAGCCCTGTGATCGACCAGACCTATACCCTTGGTGCAGGGGATGTGATTCTAATTACTATTTTCAGGGTTCCGGAGTTTAGTGGCCAACAACAGGTTGGTGTGGATGGCTCTCTCAAGTTGCCCTTAGTGGGGAAACTGACCGTTGAGGGCATGACCTTAGAAGAAGCAGAATTTGCGATCGCAACTAAATATCAATCGGAATTGCGCTCTCCTGCCATCACCGTTAGTTTACTCCAAGCCCGTCCGTTACAAATCGCTATTTCCGGGGAAATTAAAAAACCAGGCTCCTACGTTTTACCCTTAATCAATAATATCCAGTTTCCCAGTATCGCTCAAGCGGTGCAGCTTGCTGGCGGGATGACCCAATCGGCGGATTTAGAGGCAGTCGAAATTCGGCGTACTCAACCTTCTGGTACCATCGATACTATTAGGGTTAATCTCTCACAACTGTTGCAAACTGGTGATTTGAGTCAAAACCTGATTTTGCGGGATGGGGATGTAATTATGGTTCCAGCCACCACTAAGGTGGACTTAGCCAAAACCGCTCAACTAGCAGCATCTAACCTAGCGAGCTCTGACACCATATCTGATGTGGCAGTGGTGGGGGAAGTCTTCCGACCAGGGGCTTACCGCTTAGGAGGAGGAGACAATGGCGCTAGTCGCCCCACCGTTAGTCAAGCGATTCAAACCGCTGGCGGGATTAAACCTTCAGCTAATGTCCGGCAAATTCAAGTGCGTCGTCCCACTCGCGATGGCACAGAACAGCTAATTGACATCAACCTCTGGAAATTATTACAAGAAGGGGACCTCAGCCAAGATGTGGCCTTGCAAAAAGGAGACACAGTCATTATTCCTGCTGTCACAGAAATCACTGCCGCAGAAGCTGCTCAAATTACCTCCACTAACCTTTCTCCCAATGTAATTCGCGTCAATGTTTCCGGAGAAGTGAAACAACCAGGAACAGTGGAAATCCCATCGAATACCACCCTTAATGAAGCGTTGCTTTCCGTAGGCGGATTTAATGAGCGCTCAGAAGAAGTGGTGGAGCTAATTCGTTTTAATCCTGATGGTAGCCTAAGCCGACGGGAAATCCAAGTCAATTTGAAGCAAGGACTTAATGACGAAACTAACCCTCTGCTATGGAACAACGATATTATCCTTGCTGGTCGCTCCCGTTCCGCCAGAATCACTGATAGCCTTTCCAATATTTTTGGTCCAGTTTTTCAATTTTTGCCTGCCTTACGTTCGTTGTTTGGTTTCTAGCATTTTAGGAGGGAGCAGGGAGCAGAGAAGAGGAAAAAGGGAATTTTTATTATTTATAAATATAATTTTTTGTATTAAAAATTTATGAAATTGAACTGATAGCAATTCTCATCATAAGGTAAACAATATTTTTTAGTACTCCCTACTCCCTACTCCCTAAAATCTAATATATAGCACTACGCATTTAGATTAAGACATTCCTAAACTCCGAAAATTAGTCATACATTACTTCTGACTTCTAACTTCTGAATTGCGCGTAGCGCTATATAACCGGTACCGACCAACTCTTATCTAGTCAACTTTTTTAGCATCTCCTTAATTAAACTGGAAGTAAAACTAAATGGTTAATAATTTTTCTCCCTCTCTTCTGCCAGTTGCCAGTAGTAACGGTAACTTTCCCCCTTTACCTCAAGGGTCACCATGGTTAGAACCAGATGATAGTGAATGGGATTTGCACCTTTGGCTTACGGTGCTGGAACGGCGAGGAATAGTCATTGTCGGGGTAGCAGTGACAGGGATGTCCTTCATCACCCCAATGACGTTAAATCAAGAGCCAATTTACGAAAGTAAATTTAAGCTTTTAGTAGAGCCAGTTAATGCTGACAATAACTTAGAAAATGTTACATCTTTTTTAGGTAACCAAAAGATTAAATCTGGTTTAGACTACGAAACCCAAATTGAAGTCCTACGTAGTCCTAAGCTAATGGAAAAAGTTATCGCAGAACTCCAAAAAACTTATCCCGAAATTGATTATTATTCTCTAATGCGGGATTTAAACATCACTCGCTTAGGGAACACTAAGATCTTGGAAATTAGCTACCAGGGAAAAGATCAGGATCAGATCCTGACTGTTTTAGACCAATTAGCCAAGGTATACCTGGAGTACTCCCTGGAAGAGCGCCAGACTAACTTAAAGCTAGGGATTCAATTCATTGAAAACCAGTTACCATCCTTACAAGCCAGGGTAAATCAACTCCAAAACCAATTACAAGTCTTTTTAGAGCAATATAAGTTTACTAACCCCCAAAGCCAAGCTCAACTAATCGCTTCTCAAATCGGCAGCTTGAAGCAGCAAAACTTAGCCCTTGAACAAGAATTAGTTCTAGCCCGTTCCTATCTTGCTTCTCTACAAGAAGAAACAGGAGCCCTGGCGGCTCTTGGTGATGCTCCACTCTATCAGCAAATAATTAGTCAGTTAAGAACTGTAGAAAGCCAAATCGCTGGGGAATTAACTCGCTTCCAACCCCAAAGCACGGCGATTCAACTTCTCCAAACTCAGCGGCAAAACCTCCTGCCAATCCTAGAGCAAGAAGCAGAGCGAGTGTTAAACTCCAAATTTGCAGAAGGTGTAACTGAAGTACAAAGGATTGAAACCAAACGTCAAACCTTATTCGTTGCCCAACAACAGCTAGACCAAGAGGCTCAACAAATACCTGCCTTAGCCAGACGATACGCCGAGTTACAGCGAGAAATACAAATTGCAACAGAAGCGTTAAATAAATTTGAGACTACTAAACAAAGCTTGAAAATTCAAGAAGCCCAAGAGGAGATTCCTTGGGAAGTGATTGAAGCCCCAGTTTGGGCAGAGAATCCCATCTCTCCTAATATCCCACGTAATTTAACCTTGGGAGCTGTAGCTACCATTCTGGTAGGCATTGGTTTTGCTTTGGTTTTAGAACGATTAGATAACGTTTATCACACTCTCGACGAACTAAAACAACAAACCAAACTCCCTGTATTAGGGACTATCCCCATTAATAAAAAACTACCAGGAGCCCCAACTACTAACTCCTTAGAAAAAGTAGGACGTTTCTTTTCTACACCCTTTACCTGGGTAATACCAGGTTTGAGAAAAAAATTAACGGCTTACAGCTATGGTGGAGACGCCCAATTTTCACACTTTTTGGAAGCCATACGAGTACTCAATACCAATATTCAATTACTCAGTTCAGACCGCCCAATCCATTCTGTGGCCATCAGTTCATCTACCCCTGGGGATGGTAAGTCAACCATTTCGCTTTTCCTGGCTCAAACAGCAGCAGCCATGGGAAAAAAGGTGTTACTAGTGGATGCGGATATGCGTAAACCCCAAGTTCATGCCAGATTGCAATTACCCAACTCGTTGGGATTAAGTAATTTAATTGCCCAAACCCGATCCCCTGAAGAGGTAATTAACGACCAGTTACCTATACCTGGCTTATCAGTCCTCACCGCAGGCAAAATTCCTCCAAACCCTACCAAACTACTCTCTTCCGAGAAAATGAAAGGATTGATCAAATATTTCGAGGAAATATTTGACCTAATTATTTATGATACTCCCCCAGTTTTGGGATTAGCAGATACTACCTTGCTTACTCCTAAAACCGATGGATTGATTCTGGTAACTCGCATTGAAAAAACAGAACGTTCTGCTCTGACCCAAGCTCTTGATAATCTGAAACTGTCTCGAGTTAACGTTTTAGGGATTGTTGCTAATGGTGTTCAAGGTGACGCTAATAGCCCTTACGCTTACTACAAAGAGGGTTACGGAAACAATCACAAAGAACAGGATTGGGAGGAGGAAGAGAAAGTTCCATCGACATTGTCCAAGTAAAAGGGAATCGGGAATCGGGAATCGGGAATCGGGAGCAATAAAATTTCCAATCTACCTCAGCTATTTTAAACATGCTATATGATCCACCTATTGCTACTAAAATCGCTACAATTAACCAGTGCTTATGCTGGGGTAATCCTGCGATTATCAAGGAGGGAATTGACCAAACTCAGTTAGTCCTTGATGATGGTCAAAATGAAGGTCAAGACTTTTCGTTTCTAGTCCTTGGGGATACTGATTCAGACACGAAATATGGAGAGAAGCTGCAAGCACAAATTGCTCAACAATTAGGTGAGCACATTGATACGTGTCGCTTTACCTTACACACAGGGGATCTGGTTTATCCCTTTGGGTCTGGTGAGTTTTATCTGGAGAAATTTCTTCAATTCTACCGAGAGGTTTTCGGTATTAGGAGTCCTGTCAAGAAAACTGACGCTACTCGACTAGTCTTTAATCACCCGATTTTACCTGTACCGGGAAATCATGATTACTATGACCTGACGTTTCTGCCGAGATTATTTGCTCAGTTAAGTTTACCTCTACGCCGTTGGTTAAAATCTAAGTTAGGGTTGAGCCTAGGTTGGGAAAGTTCTTACCAAGGCAAAGCCTATGCTCACGCTTTTCTTGATTGCTTGAGTCAGCCTCACAAGCGCCGTAATTTAGCTGAGTACCTCAACCAACACTATACGGCCAAGACCAAAACCGGAAGATGCCTGCGCTACCAACCTGGTCACTTTACCCGCCTACCAAATCGCTACTATACCTTTAGATATGGCGGCATTGACTTTTTTGCCCTTGATTCCAATACCTTTTGTAGTTCTGACTATTCGTCTAAACCTAAGGCTGGTCCTGACCGAGAGCAACTAGACTGGTTACAGCAACGGTTAATTGATTCTTGGCATGATTCTCAGGTAAGGGGACGAGTGATCTATCTTCATCACTCTCCCTATTCAACGGAAAAAAGCCGATGGGAGCAGCCAGATGCGATCGCAGTTCGTGGCCATTTACGCCAAGTATTGGATCAGGTGGCTGCTGCTATTGGTTCCCTACCGGAAAAACGGCCATTGGTAGATTTAATCTTAAGTGGACACGCCCATTGCTTTGAGCATTTGCGTACCCTTGATACTAAACATGCTGACTCCAATTTAAATTGGCTGGTCTGTGGCGGAAGTGGTGCTAGTTTGCGGGGTCAGCGCAAAGATGAGGTTGAAGTGATGGAAATTAGTCAGGGCGGTTATGTTCAAATGGTGGCGCGATCGCTTTTATTTATCGGACGCAAAGGTAAAGGCAGAACAGCCCGCTCTCCTCATACGTTCCTACGGATTGATGTACATAACGGTGTGCCCCCTAAGTTTGTAATTCGGCCATTTATAGTTGAGAAACTCAAGAATAAGTGGAGTAGTAGTGCTATCAAACCCTTTGTGCTCCAGAATCTCTAAACACTATGGAATTGAGAACTGCTATAGTATAATCCGTTGGTAGTCATAGGCCATAACAACAAATGAGTAAACTGCGCAACATACTAATGGGTGCTGGTATAGCAGCAGTCGGTGCGGTCGGAACTAAAATGGCTGTGGATTATTTCCGCAACCGTGATCAAGAAGAAGAGAGGGACGAAAGTGAAGGTGACGCAGAAGCTACCTCTCCCCAAGAAGTTGCCTACGCTATCGTACAAGACAGTTCTGTGCAAAACTTCTTGGATGTTAGCTTTGGAGCTCCTGGTCGTTATGTCCCCACTCGTGCGCCTAAAGTATTCGACTATCAGGACCAACAATATATGGTGATTTGGGCTTACGACAATCAGAAAGAAAAAAACCAAATGTTGGCGTTCATCTATACCGATGAGGGTCGTAAGATGGTAGCTAGCGTGGGATATACTGCTGACGCAACGGATTACAATATCAATTTAGACAGCACACCTTTCGCTGTTGAAGTGAATGGGGAACAAATTACCTCTGGTCAAGATCAAACTGGCGGAGCTGATGAAGTGGATTTTGTCCTAGCTGGTAGTTAAATCGGATTTTTGATTGGATAATCTCTGAATACTAAAAGCGATCGCTTGTCTAGGGTGATAAGCGATCGCTTTTAGTTAGCGATGCAGGTACACAGTACACAGGTAAAGAGGATTTTTTACTACTCCCTACTCCCTACTCCCTACTCCCTACTCCCTACTCCCTACTCCCTACT
>NZ_CEYLVT010000225.1:0-12272 GCF_982860115.1 Moorena sp. | reverse complement strand
CTAATCCCCCTTAACCTTTGTAGGGTAAGGTTTCTAGTCAACGAATCGCACTCCCGTTTTTGGGCAGCCGCTTCGTTAGCTTGTAAGGTTTTCTGTAATTTGCGATCGCTTTCTGCTTGCTTAACCTCGATCATGCCCCGAATCGTGGCAGTCATCTGCTCAAATAAATGTTGAGTAGGTCTAAGGTAGTTGAGGTCTACTTGAATCTGAGTTTGACATTGGTTGCAGGTGCGGTCAAGGAAGATTTGTAGAAATCCCAGGTCATCATTGGGCAAACTCAATGCTTTAATGTTCTCTAAGCTGGATCTATAGTTCTGGATGTTGGTAGTAATCGCAGTGCTGTGGTCTTCCATGTCCCGCAGGTATTTAGCATAGTGAAATGCCCTTTGGGGTATTTCCTTGAGCCACTGGTTGAGTTCCTCTAGGGTTTCTTCAGGGGGTTGGACTAATTGCTCTACCTTTTGCTCTAATTCCCTATAGAGTTCCAAGGCTTGATCATGACAGTGGCGGGATTGAGAATAAGCGTAAAGTATTTTACTGCGACAACCGAGCAAATTGAGCAGGGAGTGGTAAGCCTCGACGGTTTTGCTCAAGGTTTCAGGATGAGAGTTTAACCACACCAGAATGTGACAGCGTTCCCTGGGCGTCTCTTTGTCATTATCATACTCAAAAATAGGACTACCGAAGAGTTGACCCGTTGCTGGTAGTTGGAGATAGTCTGCTGTTTCCTTGACTAACGCTGCAACACAGTGATTAGCAAAGTCTTCATAGGCGGATTCTTCGACATTAACTGGTTTAGCAAATAGCAGTAGGGTCTGTCCGATGGAGGCTTGGATTTGGTCAGTGGGATTGAGCTGACTTAGCTGGGCTAACTCTACAGTTTCACGGTAACGTAGGGTCAGGTCAAGGGCATAGGTATCATGAATGCGCAGGGGATAAACTTCTCCCATCAGGGGCAGACCATTTTTATCTGAGTCACTGTGAAAACGCAGCTGACGGGCTTGATCTGATTGGGGGTCTTTCCTGAGCAATTCCAGTGAATCATCTAGATAGGGTTTCTCCTCTGGTGTTGCTTCTTGGTCTTCATTGGTGGGATTGTAGTGGTACTGAGAATCTTTGGAATCGTAAGTGTAGCAGCGGAGTTCTGTTTTGAGGGATTTGAGGAGTTGGATATTACGTTGTTCACCAAGGGCAACACATTGTTCCCACAGTTGGTCGGCATTGTCCATCATCTGTTGGTTGCCTTTGCTAATGTCTTGGCGAAGCTGAAAGGCGTAGAGGGTGAGGGTAGGATTGTGTGCTTTCCATGGTGTGGGTGTTTGGTTCATTTGCTAGTGTCTTGTGGTTTTTGCTCCTTAGTAGTTTCGCGAAAACTTTCTCGCATCTGGTTTTTTAGGAGTTTTTTGTAATCTTCGGGTTTAGGTTTGGGAATGGATTCATGTTGTGCCTTTCCTTTTCCAGGTGTTGAACCAAATAAGCTTTTTCTGGTTTCACTCCAAGCCTTGCGTATGTCGGGGGATTTTCTGCACCAAGCGGAAATTGCATTGAAGAGTGATAGAACATCTTCTTCTGGACACTTGTCTATTTTTTGCTCTAAATCAATTCTATTCTCGTCTGAAAAAACTGATGGTTGCTGTTTTATTATATGAATAAAAGCTTCGATGTGTTGTTCTGGTGTCAGTGGCATGATAAAAATTATGAGATAGATTTGGAGTGAGTTTTATTTACCGATGGCACAAAAGGCAGCCCAATAATAAGGTGATTGGAAAGGCTGTTCTTTATCAAACAAATCGAACAAGGCTTCTTCGGCAAGGGGAGTCAGGGACAGATGGTTTGTCCACTCTTCTAATTCTTCTTTCGTAACCTCCCGCAGCCATATTTGAGCTTCGTTGAGGGCAACCGCAATTTCACCCGTTTCTCTGGTAGGAGACTGACTTAGGTTTTGATAAAATTTAATCATTAAGAAGGCGGTGGGAAACTCATTCACTGTCCAAAGGCTGCTGACAACGCTGGGACTACCTGCATAGAGGAAACCACTGGGCAAACCAATGTATTCATCGCTGCTGTAATCATAAGTACTACTGTCAGTAGTTTTTATAACTGCAGTAATGCCTGTTTCACAAGCAGAGAGGGTGACAAGGCAGCATTGATTTAGACTGAGTTCAAAGATTTCCGCTACAGTAAGGCGTCCATCTTCTGGACTTTCATCTATGGCGAGAATCAGTGCTGATTCTAGGGGTGATTTTCGATTAAACTCACCATGACAAGAAAAATGACTACAGTGGGATAGGGGCATCTCTTGACTGGTCTTAACAGCAGCTTCAGTGGCATCCTGCTTGGCGAAGACTTGGAAAGACGAGAATAATGGCAGAATGTTCTTAACTTCTAAGTCGGCATAGTATAGATCGTTAGTCGGGTTTTGGATAGCAAAGAGCTTACTGAAATCGGGACACTGTTGGTTTTGACTCAGTTGCAGTAATTTGCAACTGGGAGCATATCGAACTCCTTTGGGAAACAAATCCAATAAGTAAGCATTGTTAGTTTGGGCATATTCCTCACTGTTGTTTGCCTGTTGCTTCCTATTCTCGATGGGCAATGCATGAAGCGGGAACAAATGTAAGAAACGATGGGGGATGAGAATCAACTGCTCGCACTCTTGGGGGAGTTCAGGGAGAATTTCCTCAATATGCAGAATCTGGGCTAATCGCTTTAGTAGCTTATCTAGATGAGTTTTCCACTGTTCTTCTTTCTCGTAGTCAGTGGTCAGATGCTTATCAATCAAATCAATTGTGGTCAGATGCTCATTAGTCGAATCAATTAGGGCTTTGCGCTCTTCAGAAGAAGATTGCCTAACCTGTGGGTGCTGATTTTGAACCGTGATGATAAAGGTAAGAATCTGATTGTCTGTGATATACCACTCGATAATAGCAGTGTGCTTATCAATGAGGGTTTGGATATCACTAAAGAGAATGGGTTCAACCTGTTGGGTGAATTGAAAACTAAGATCTAGTTGGTTGATTTCCTTGAGTAAGTTATCCTGCTCATGTTTTAAGCGGTTTAACCTTTGCTGCTGTTTCTTGATAGTTTCGCGGTATTCCTCCTCTGACTCCCGATTTATTTTTAATATCTCTAACTCTCGCTGTATTGCTAGGATTTCCTTTCGCAATTGGTCGAGTTGCTGACAATGAGTTTTATAAACCTCTGGGTTGGGATAGCGATCGCGTTTAGGATAGAGGGTTTTGTCAGCCAGCCGTTCTACTAGGTTTCTACCTTTGCTACGTTCAACATATTCAATTGCTTCGGTGGGTTTGTTTAGTTCCAGGCAGACTTCAACCATGCTGCTGTAGACTTGGTTGTATTGTTCAGCTAGTTTTTGTTTGTCTGCTTCGATGCCAGAACCAGAGACAATCTCACCACGGAGGGATTCTACTGTTTCGATAGCCTCAGAAAAGGTATGGTAAGCGTTGGTTAACTGTTGGGCATCTTGGTAGGCAAGCCCAAGGTTAAATAAGGTTTCGGCATGGTTTTGGGGAAAAGCCTCACTGGTGTAAACTTGCAAAGCCCCTTGGTAAGCCTTGATGGCTGGTTCGAGGAGGTTTCCCCTAATATTTTGACGGTAGGCATTCCTCAGATTATATTGAGTCATTGCCCACTTTTGGGGAAAAGCCTCACGGGTGCACACTTGCAAAGCTTCTTGGTAAACCTTGATGGCGACTTCGATACGGTAGGCATTCCCCAGATTATATTGAGTCATTGCCCACTTTTGGGGAAAAGCCTCACGGGTGTACACTTGCAAAGCTTCTTGGTAAACCTTGATGGCGACTTCGATGTTGTCCTCCTTCTCTCCCCTGATTCTTTCACTGTAGGCAGCTGCCAGATTATTTTGAGTCATTGCCCACTTTTGGGGACAAGCTTCACGGGTGTAAACTTGCAAAGCCCCTTGGCAAGCCTTGATGGCTGCTTCGAGGTTGTCTGCCTTCTTTCCTCTGATTCTGTTACGGTAGCCAATTGCCAAATTATTTTGAGTACCTGCCCACTTTTGGGGAAAAGCCTCACGGGTGTAAACTTGCAAAGCCCCTTGGTAAGCCTTGATGGCTGCTTCGAGGTTGTCTGCCTTCTTTCCCCTGATTCTTTCACTGTAGGCATTGCCCAGATTATTTTGAATGGTTGCCCACTTTTGGGGGAAAGCCTCACGGGTATACACTTCCAAAGCCTTTTGGTAAGCCTCGATAGCATCTTCGAGGTTGTCTGCTTTATTTCCCCTGATTCTGTTACGGTAGGCATTCCCCAGATTATTTTGAGTTATTGCCCAATCTCGGGGAAAAGCCTCACGGGTAAAAACAGTGCCAACCACCTCATAGCCAGTAATAGCAATCTCTAAGTTAATCGCTCTACTGCCTCGGGGAAACTCCTGAATCAGAATACTGAAATTGAGAATAATTCCTGCGATACCACGGGCTTGTTGTTGTTCCACTTTCTTCAGTGTCGCCGTTGCCCAGTCTCGCAATAGCACTGCTAAGTTATCATCTAGCTGATCTAGATTTGCTTGCAGTAGGGGATAAACCACTTGCGGGTTGCCGTTGCTTTTTCCAGTTGCCTGCAATACCTCGATCAGGAAGTTAAGTTGTGAGTCGGCAGTGGGCAATTGGGAAGAGGTAGGACTTGTTGATGATAATCCCAGGGCCTCAGCTAGCTGACGGGCAACACTGGTTAAAAATTCAGCATTATCTTTATCTCCCTCCTGTGCCAACCACTTTGCCACCTGTTGCATCACCTGCACCAACTCCCCATCTACCAAATCCTGATGGGAGTTCAAAATCTCTGGTTCCTTGCCACTGGGACAACTCAGCAGCTTTTGAATCAGCCTGAGATAGGCTTGGAGGCGTTCTTCATCCATGGGGCAAAGCAGATGTTAACCAATAGCTGCTGCCATCAATGATTATTATTTCTTAATTCTATAATATTCCCCAAGAAGGGATACCACTGGGGAAATTGGGGAGCACAATCATACCCAAAATCAGGGTAAGTATTCAGCTATCAGCTATCAGCTGATGGCATAGTGCACGCTACAAGAACAGCTTTTGAATAAGCAGTAGTGGTAAAGATGTAGTAATTTGGCTACGGTGTAGTCAAGGTTTCGGGGGTTAAAATCACTACTTCTGTACCACCACCGTTTTTTGTTGACCGTTGACCCTTTACCGTTAACCAGAGACTTCAGTCATAGTGCCCTAGGTCAGGCTACTTGAGATGGAAATTTAAATGCATCTTAGGGAACCAAAGTATAGGGTTTTTATTTGAGATGTAAACATAGGATGCATCAAGACAGGGAAAAGGAAAGAAGGAACAAGTAAGAGTAGTAAAGAGATCCGAATAGTTTTTGATGTTATCAGAAATAAGCAAGATTGTTCATGACCTATTTGTAAATGCTATATCTTATAAATTTTCTCTTATTAAAGGATTTTTCATCAAAACTTGATTAACTTAAATATTGAGTAAAGTTTACGTTTACTAGCTCAATTAGTACTGATCCATATGTAATAGTATTGTTGGGAAATAAATCAGTCTTTAACCTTAACTAGTTCATTGTTTTCATAGCTACCAACCTAAAGCCGTCAAAAAAAAGACCCCCATCTGGGGATAATAATCAACAATGAACACTATCCTTAGATCACGCAGCTTAAGTTCCTAGGGATTTTTCTTATTAGTTACATCCATGCTTACACTAGTTGGCTTGGATGGGTCAGATCATGCTGCTTGCTTATTAAGAGGCTCTAGATTTTAGAATTAATTGATTTGAGCCCCTTAATGTTTAGATGTTCTGACTTATAGCTTTTCTGGCATTTATGAGGTATGCTTATCAACCTCAAAGTCCCCCTGAAAAAGGGGGATTTAGGGGGATCGCTTTGTACCTCATGGAAGAGAGAATTGCTATATTAATGAATTTTCCAAAACTATTCAAATAGTTCGAGCAAATAGTGTCGTCGCGAAAACCATAGCATTTTACCTAACAAAGGAGTAATCAATTTTATGTCTACTCGTCAATTGTTCAATGTCTTAACCCTATGCTCAGGTACAGTAAGTTTAGTTAGTGCGGCAACTCTTTTAAGTGCTAACCCAGCTCTGGCAATTGTCAATGGCAGTTTTGAAACTGGTGATTTCACCCCATGGGCAACGATAGGCGACACAAGTATTGAGACAGAAGCGTTTGGAAGTGGTCCAACCGATGGAGACTTCCAAGCTCTACTAACCACTGGTTTTGGCTCAGTTCCTGTCTCGGATCTAGAAACATTTCTAGGATTAACAGCTGGAAGCTTAGCTACTATCCCTAATCTTCCCAATGTAGACACTCCCAGAGAGGGTTCTGCAATTCAACAAACCTTCACGGCCCATGCCGGAGATATTTTGACTTTTGATTGGAACTTTCTCACCAATGAAGACACATCTTTTACTCCAGCAGTTTTTAACGATTTTTCTTTCGTGAGCATAGCTAAAATGGTAGATGGGCTAGCTGACACCAACTCCCCACTATTCATAACATCTTTGACACCTTTCTTTCAAGAGACTGGCTTTCAGAGTTTTTCTTATACCTTTGACACCTCCGGAAGCTTTAGTTTAGGATTTGGAGTCTTAGACGAGGATGATACTGCTGTTAGCTCTGGACTGCTGATTGACAATGTTGAGCTCACATCCGTCCCGGAACCTGCTTCAATTTTGGGCTTACTAGCATTAAGTGCTTTGGGAACAGGTGCAGCTTTCAAAAAAAAGACTGCTTAAGCATATGCGCTACGGGAACAGCGTTCAGCGCTCAGCGCTCAGCAGACAAAATACATTCTTGTAATTAGTTTAAATTAATCATCAATTAACCCCACTGGTTTAAAACACTGGTGGGGTTAATTGATGATTGATGATTGATGATTTATGATTTGTGATTGATAATTTATCTACAAATTAACCAAGATTTCAATATAGCCATTAATTTATTCCGTCTGGTGTACAGATGAAAGCCTATAGAGGGATAACCGCTCCCTATTCCCTATTCCCTACTCCCTAAACCAAGACATACCAACGAACAATACAATAATCTGATCCCTCGGTTTTAGTGCTTATCCTGATTTCAACACAGGTTTTGAGGCTGTATACTTGACGAAACTTAAGAGAATCCTATACCACGGGTTTATGGCACGGTTGCTCCAACTGAGTATATGCTAGATATCTACTTGTTCTGATGCGCGCCTGTGGCATTTCTATAGAAACAGACTCCTTGGTGACAGGCGATATCCCTATACTGGGCTACCCAAAAATACTTAAGACTTATTAAAACTTGACGCTACAGGAAATAAACAATGAAATTAAATCCTTTGCCTCAAAAGCACTTGTCCTCACCTCAACCAATTCAGGAAGACATTGATCAAGGGGTTGAACAGCAACCACAAGCCCCATTACCCGAACTAGAAACGGAAGCTGCCGGGGAAGCAACCAATACCCCAGGCAATCCCTCCCGCAAAAAGCGACCGATGTGGCCTTTTCTTCTGCTCGGTATCGGTATTCTAGCATTGGGTGCGATCGCTTTCAAACAGTCCCAACCTAATCCCGAGGTATCACAAAACACAATCACAGCAGCCCCAGCTGAACCTAACCGGTTACCTGTACGAGCCACCCCAGTCAAAACTTATCCACTGCAACAGTTAGTCTTTGGCAATGGTTACGTTGCAGCAGTGCGAGGCAAACACCTGACCTTCCAAACCTCAGGAACCATCACCTATCTCAAAAAAGTTAATGGACGGGATCTGCGAGAGGGAGATTTTGTCAAAAAGGGTGAATTACTAGCAAAATTAGATGACCGCAGACTGCGAGCAGAACTGGCACAAGCTCAAGCCCAAACTGCTGAAGCTCAGACCCAACGGGTAACAGCACAGGCTAACTTATCTCAAGCTCAAGCAAATGTAGAACAAGCCAAAGCACAAGTACTCAGCGCCCAAGCCGAGTTTGAAGTAGCAAAAAATGATTTTGATTTAGGGATATCTGAATTCAAACGCCGTCTAGAACTTTTCGATGCTGGTGTGATCTCAGAGAGTGATGTTGATGTCTACAGAAATAGAGCCGAGGATGCTCAATCCCAAGTCAGAGCAGCACAAGCTCAGGTTAATGCTGCCTTGAGCAATGTCAAAGCCGCTGAAAGTCAGTTAGCATCTGCCCAGTCACAATTAACTGCTACTCAAGCCCAGATTGCTTCAGCCAAGGCTGGGCAAACTCGCTCTACCATTAGTCTAGAAGATGCGGAGATTATAGCACCCTTTGATGGGATTGTAGCCCACCTTAATATCCGAGAGGGAGACTTCTGGACAACCCAAATTTTAAACAGTGCAACCACTGGTGATTATCAGACTGTAGTCGATTCAGTGCCTATCATTGTCAATGACCCTAGCGCTTATGAAGTCGATGTCGAACTACCCACCTTTTATGGCCCATTGGTGCAACCGGGTCAATCAGCTTATGTGGTGTTAGATCAAGACATGAGTACTGCCTCTAGTAGAGGCATGACCCAACAGGAATTGTTTCGCCTTGCTAAAGCCCGAGGCGCAATTTTTTCAGTCAGTCCTTCGGTTAACCCTGGTGAGCGTTCTGTAAACGTGACCGTCCGCCTGTACCAAGGAAGTAAGAATGTACTGGATGGGGAGCGAGTTTCTCTTTGGATCGCTGTGGCAGAAAACCCCACAGCCCTAAGTGTTCCTCTTAATGCAATTGTCTACCGAGACCAGAAAACCTATGTATTTGTTGTAAATCAACAAGAAAACGTCGTCAAACTGCGTCCGGTAACAGCGGGGATTAGGGGGATTTCTATGCAAGAAATTACAAGTGGTGTTGAAGTTGGCGACTTAGTGGTCACAGAAGGACTAAATCGCTTAGTTGATGGCACACCAGTTGAAGTGATTGACTAGCAATTTGGAAAGTTTGTAATTGGTCAGATGACGTTTTCCTTTGGTAGGTAATTGATGAGTAGTAAGCTGGTTTCATCCAACTATAAACCTGAGGGTTTACAGGATAAATTACATCATAATGGCCATGATGTGCCTGATGTTAACCAAGCCTCAGGTTTAGCTAAATTCTTTTTCCTGAAAACAGTATTTGGTATTCTCCTGATCGTTTTGCTAACCTTGGGTGGATTGATGGGTTATCAGTCCATGGTCAAAGAAGCCGATCCAGATGTGGAAATTCCCATGGCGATAGTGACTACTAGTTGGCCAGGGGCTGACCCAGAAACCATAGAAACTCAAGTCACCGATAAAATTGAAAAAGAACTCAAATCCCTAAAGGGATTGAAGAAAGTTGAGAGTGCTTCTTTCAACGGTTTCTCCCAGATATCAGTGGAATTTCAAGCTAATGCCAATGTTCAGGAGTCGATGGCACTGCTGCGGCAAAAAGTCGATGATGCTGAACCGGAGATTAATTCAGAGGCTAATCAACCAAATATAGAGCAAATCTCTGCCCAAGATGTCCCAATTTTCTCGATTGCTTTATATGGTAATCTCGATCCGGCGGTGTTCAGTCGGGCGGCGGAAGATATTCAAGAAAGACTCGAAAAAGTCTCGGATGTACGGGAGGTTAATGTAGCAGGACAACGGAAAGAAGTTATCAATGTCCAACTTATCCCCAGCCGCATGATTACTTTGGGGATTTCCCCAACCACAGTAAGTGACCGCCTCAGAGTTGCTAACCAAGATATGCCCTGGGATCAGATTGAAAATGAACAGATTGGGGCTCAGGTGCGATTGTACGGTAGGTTTCGTACCTTGGAAGATTTACGTAGCTTGCCTATCACTCGTTTGGGTGGTAGTGATGGTAGGGTAGTGCGCCTAGATGAAGTTGCCTTAGTACGTCGGGATTTGGAAAGGGAAAAGACTCGTGCTTTCATTAGTTGGCAGGGTTCTGAGTTTGAACCCACCGTCAGCATGGATGTAGTGAAAGTACCAGGGTCTGACTCGATTAAGGTCATCGAAAAAACCTTAGAAGAACTGGAGTCTCTCAAGCAAGACCTCAATGTCTGGCCTTTTGGGATGGATTATCGGATTACCTACAGGCAGGACGAACAGATTCACGATGAGCAGAATAACCTGATCAGTAATGTGATTCAGGCAGTGGTTGGTGTTTTTATCATCTTGTTCATTGCCCTGACCTGGCGAGAAGCCATAATTGCTGGGTTATCGATTCCTTTAACCTTTCTCGGAGCTATATTTCTGCTCTGGCTTGGTGGGTACACCCTCAACAATATGATCTTATATGGGATGGTCATAGCACTAGGATTGCTGGTGGATGTATTCATCTTAATGATGGAGGGGATGCATGATGGACTGTTTGTGGAAGGGTTAACCTTTAATCAGGCAGCCCTTAAGACTGTGAGAACCTATGCAGCACCAGCGTTTTCCGGTCAGCTAACAACCATTCTAGCTATGGCTCCCCTTCTGGTAATTAGTGGCACCATGGGCAAGTTTATACGCTTAATGCCCATTACAGCAATTATCTGTCTGTTGCTCAGTTATGCGATCGCTTTATTAATCGATATACCCTTGTCTCGCTTTCTGTTGGGTAATGTCAAAGGCGGGATGCAAAAAACCCGCATTGATAAATTAACCGAATCCGCCTCTGAATGGTTTAAAAACTGGAGTCTCAAGTTTACAGTACGTAACCGAGCCACTGCTGGTGCTTGGATTGTCGGCACTGTAGTTCTTTTTATGATCTCTTTGGTGGCAGTTGCGCAATTACCAGGAACGCTTTTTCCTGATGCTGACACCAGGCCTATCAGTATCAATGTGGAATTACCCCCCACAGCCACCTTGGACAAGTCTCAAGAAGTGGCAGATGATTTAGGAGAAATTTTGCGTTCCAAGGATTATTTTGAAAGTGTCACCAAATTAGTTGGTCAAAAAAGTGGTTTAGTGGCAGAGAGTGGTCTTAAGCCGACACAGGATAACTATTTACTAGGTTTCTCAGCACTATTTACCAAAAAAAACGAGCGCGACCAGTTGTCCTATGACTATATAGATGACTTGCGCACAGAACTGAATCAGGCCATCCGTAATTATCCTGGAGCATCCCTAGTCATCAATGTTCCTGGTACTGCTGAAGGCGGAGACCCCATTGCCATTGAGCTAAAAGGCAATGACATGAACACACTGCGGCAGATTTCCGGTGAAGTCCAATTAGCACTGCGCCAGATTGATGGGACTGAAGATGTTCGTGATGGCTTGGGAGACTTGCGCAACGATATCAAACTTCGACCCAAACGGGAAGCTATGGATTTTTATGGCATCACGGAAAATGACCTAGCCCTGCAGGGACGCTACATTATGACCGATAACGAGATTACAGACTCTGCCATTAGAGCAGGAAAAGACGACTTAGAAATTCGTCTGAGTACTGCGTGGCCTTCCCGCAATGGCGCTGTAGGTGGTCCCACTCGTCGTGATGAGTTGAGAATGATTCAACTGTTTTCATCAGACCACGGAGCAATATCGGGAGAGGCGATATTGGATGTTGAGCAGAGTATGGCTCCCCTATCGATTACCCATACAGATACCGAACGCACAGTTACTGTTTATTCTAAAGCTAAAGGTCGCACCTCTGGAGAGATTTTGGCAGAGTTACAGCCAAAATTAGAGCAAATGAAGAAAACATGGTCTCCAGGTTATGATTACAAATTCGGCGGACAGGCTGAAACTCAAAGTGAGACCTTTGGTTCCGCAGTTAACATGTCCTATGTATCACTTTTCTTAGTTTTTTCGGTACTGGTGCTGCAATTTGGCTCTTTCAGCCAGCCTTTCATTATTATGCTCTCTATCCCCTTTGCTTTGATTGGCACTTTTAGTGGTTTCTCTTTGGTGGGGATACCCCTTTCGTTTCCTGCCATAATTGGGATTATTTCTCTAGTGGGAATTGTAGTTAATGATTCCATCGTGATCGTAGAAACCATGAACAACCATCGCTCAAGTGGAATGAAAGTGCGGCAAGCTGCAGCTCATGGTGCTTCTGACCGATTGCGCCCGGTACTCACTACCAGTATTACCACCATGGTTGGTTTGATTCCTTTAGCACTAAGTGCTCCCATTTGGTTTCCGTTGTGTATGGCAATTATATTCGGTTTATGTGCCTCAACCTTGAGTGCTTTGCTGGTGATTCCCTGTTTGTATTTACAGTTGACGCCCAATCAGAGATAGGCAAGAGGCAATAGGCAATAGGCAACCCACCCCTAACCCCTCCCAGGAGGGGAAGGCAAT
>NZ_CEYLVT010000224.1:0-12279 GCF_982860115.1 Moorena sp. | reverse complement strand
AGGGAATAGGGAATAGGGAATAGGAACCCACCCCTAACCCCTCCCAGGAGGGGAAAATAGGGAACAGGGAATCCGGAATCCGGAATCCGGAATCGGGAAAAAATCTGGGTTACCTGCATCCGCACCTTCAAAGCCCCGTGCAAACTAGGGATCCCCCCTAACCCCCCTTAATAAGGGGGGGACACAACCGTTACTCCCCGCACTTCCCACCCTCCCCATCTCCCGTTTCTCCCCATCTCCCCATCTCCCCACACTTACCAAACTCTCCCCATCTCCCCACACTTACCAAACTCTCCCCATCTCCCCATCTCCCCATCTCCCCATCTCCCCATCTCCCCACACTTACCAAACTCTCCCCATCTCCCCATCTCCCCACCCTCTACCCCCGAACAATACTCTGGACAAATGACAAGAGTTGATAGTACCAATGTTCTATAGAGCAATCACAAAGAACGACCATTTTTTGTCCAGAATCTTATGGAAAACCTCACATCTGCCCAACAAGAACTGTACGATTGGCTGGTTAATTATATTCGCATGTCACACCATGCCCCTTCGATCCGGCAAATGATGAGAGCAATGAACTTGCGCTCACCAGCACCGATTCAGAGTAGGCTGGAACATTTGCGTAGCAAGGGATACATTGATTGGACGGAAGGAAAAGCCCGCACGATTAGGCTGCTGCGGCATTGTAATTTGGGAGTTCCTGTCTTAGGAGCGATCGCAGCCGGGGGTCTAGTGGAACCCTTCACCGACACAGTTGAGGAGTTGGATATATCTGGCTTTTTCCAGCAACCAGGTAACTTTGCTCTGCGGGTTACTGGAGACAGCATGATCGAAGACTTAATTACAGAAGGGGATGTGGTGATTATGCGACCAGTGCCTGATCCCGATGACATCAAGAATGGTCTAATTGTAGCGGCACGGGTGGATGGACATGGTACAACCTTGAAACGTTTCTATCGTAAGGGTCATAAAGTTACTCTTAAACCCTCTAATGCTAAGTACCACCCCATAGAAGTGATGGCAAAACATGTCCAGGTTCAAGGAATATTAGTCGGTGTCTGGCGGGGATATGAGCAGCATCTAACACCAGCAGCGATACATTAACAATAAGGATAGCGAAGAATTACCAAAATTCTTCGCTATCGCTCTCCCATAAATAATACTCAGGCGGATTTGATTTTCTTAAATTGGGTCTACCCTTTGATGGCCTCTTTGCGTTTTAGTGCTGAACCCGCACCGATTGCACTTACTGCTAGTAGACCTAACACCGAAGCTGGTTCAGGGACATCAATGGAATTTGCCAGGATGAACTCCTTCTGAGCCTGGGCTATTGATGGTCCATAAGCTTGATGGTACTGAAAAGAACCTGATTCTCCAGCAGCGAGAAGTAATTCAAGACCAATATGTGTTCCCTCGTCGGCAAAAGCGCCATTACCATCAAATGGAGCATTAAAGAAATTGTTTAAACCATTACCATCCAATATCTGAAAAGGATTACCAGAAGCAACAGTCACATCAGGGTCTACTGACCCCAAGACTACCGTAAGACCATCTGTTTCTGTGGCTTGACCGACTTTTCCCAATCCAGCATCGGTTGAGAGTGACAACACATCATTGAAAGTGCCGGTGCGGTTTCCTTGAGCAACACCCTGGTCTGGATCAAGCGTGTCAAAATAACGCAGCGCTACCTCTGAACCATTGTTAATAAATTCAGTTGAGATGCTCAACACGTTCAAATCCGGAACCAGGGAATAGGTGCGGGTAAAATCGACATTAGCACCCCCTCCAGTGTATGTTCCTGTCACGAACACAGAGTCACCGCTGCTACTAACACTTACGGCTTGTTGGGCAAAATCTGTTGTGGTGTTTCTGACAAAAGTAGATGTGTTTGTCCCGTTTTGAAAACCAAAGTTGGAGACAGGATTTCCTGGGTTAAAAAAATCACTAGGCAATAAGGAATTATTGTCAAATAAGACGGTATCAATAGCACCGTTGTCTTCTCGAATTGTGACTTCTAGGGAACCATTGCTGAGAGTAATGGCTTGGGCTGAGGCAGTTCCTAGGGACAGCAACATCATGCTTGTAGCACCCAGTAAAAAGCCTGAATTCTTAACAATAGAACCTGCGATTGTCATAGCCATTGATGACTTGGTGATGAAAGGAAAATTAGCCATTATCTTACTCCCGTTAAACTAAAGTATTTATTTATTTTTTTTGAAATCTTTGATTACTTATAACTTAAATAAAAATGGCAAAAATGGCAGTAGTAAAAAGTAGGATGATTCAGGGATAAGTTTGATAAAAAACTTGTAAAAAACTAATCGATGTTTATCAAGGAATTATCAAGGAATCGGTTAATTTATGAATTATCCATAAAAAAGTAGGCTGTTTTTATGAATTTTTATTAAAGTTGCGGATTATTAGCCTAAAACTTCACTATTCATTCGATTTTTTTTCTATAATCAAACTATGGAACGTATCTAAGCATTCAGCCGTGAGCCATTCGCTCACGCTACGCGAACAGCGGTCAGCAAAAGGTTTACGCTACTTCAGGTGCTGACGTAACAGATATTCAACCAATCCTTACTAGTTTTATTCAAAGGTTGTTCGGGTAGCCTGCACGTAGTGCATTCGCTGATAGTTTACCAACGTATAGTTAATGTTTTTTTTGAGTTGACATACGTTTATTTTTTTTAGCAATTTAAACAAAAAAATAATGCATATTGACGAAGCGATCGAACTTTTGCAATCCTTGGTGTTTGCGAAAACTGAACAGAATTTGGATAAAGTCCAAATTGATGTATTGCAGGGAGCTTGGGAAAATTACACTTATGATCAGATTGCGGAAACTTACTGTTTTTCTACTGCCCATGTCAAAACAGTTGGTGCCAAATTATGGAGCTTGCTCTCGAAAGTATTGGGGACAAAGGTCAACAAAAAAAACCTTCAGGTCGTTCTCAAACGTATCGCAAAAGATTCGCAACCAGAGAGCAACCATAGAATGTCAAGCTCCCCAATCCTGGAATTACCCGGAGGTCAAGTTCCTCTAGATTCCCCTTTTTATGTAGAGCGTGCCCCCATCGAAGCATGCTCATATGATGCGATTTTGCAACCCGGAGCCTTGATTCGGATTTATGCTCCCAGGCAAATGGGCAAAACCTCCCTGATGGCCAGGATTCTGGAGCAGGCACGATGGGAGGGAAATACCACAGTCACTCTCAACTTTAAACTAGCTAATCGAGAGGTCTTCACTAGCTTGGATAAATTATTACAGTGGTTCTGTGCCAGCGTTGGGAAAAGCCTGGGGTTGTCGAATCAGTTGGCGGATTATTGGGATGAGATTCTGGGCAGCAAATCTAACACCACCGACTACTTTGAAAACTATCTGTTGGCTGAGATTGACACTCCACTGGTACTGGGCTTAGATGAGGTGGATATGCTGTTTCAATACCCGGAAATTGCCTCAGACTTTTTTAGTTTGCTGCGCACCTGGTATGAGAAAGCTAAGTATGGAGATAGTAGGAGCTATATTTGGCAAAACCTTAGGTTAGTGGTTGTCTATGCCACAGAAGATGATGCTTGGCTCAATCTCCATGAATCCTTTAATGTGGGGCTGCCCATTGCTTTACCTGAGTTTACTCAGGAACAAGTACAGGATTTGGCACGGTGTTATGGACTGAATTGGGATACTGATCAAGTGGCACAGCTGATGTCTGTAGTCGGTGGCTATCCCTATCTGGTGCGCACAGCACTACACCAGATTTATTCTCAAGATGTCACTCTAGAGCAGTTGTTGCCTAAGTCTGCTACCCAAGAGACAGTTTATGGGGAACATGTCGGTGGGCAATTCTTGAACCGTCAACAGAATCGACAACTCTATACAGCCTTTGGCCAACAGACAAGTTATATCAAGTCCGCTTGAATACCCATCATAAACGTGTGGGGCGTGTGGGGAAATAGGGAGATGGGGAGATGGGGAGATAGGAAGTGTGGGAAGTGTGGGAAGTGTGGGGAGATGGGGAGGTTAGGTATTAGATATCATGGGTCAAGCTATAACCGTTTTGATAGCTATGAGGTCAACAGGATTTTTTCCCTGTTCCCTCTTTTCCCCTCCTGGGAGGGGTTAGGGGTGGGTTCCGATTCCCGATTCCCTATTCCTACTACTCTTCATCATCATCTTCCTCTTCTGCCTCTCTAATCGCTTCATCTAACCGGTAATTGGCATCCTTAGCTAGGTTAACAAAAGTAACATTTGATGCTAATCCCACCGCCGTAGTCACTGCTCCTTCAGATAACTTTTTGGACATAAATAATTCTGCGCCGATTAGACCCACAATTGCGCTTATTACTGTAGCCCCGACAAGCAAGTTAAACGAAAGCTTGGCTTGACGAATGCGCTCTTTAAAGAATCGGGTTTACCGGTCAAATTGTCTTGTTTTGTTTAGACATCATTGTTTAGCATTAAAAAATGCTTTTGGCTTGGGTAAATCCCATTCTACTTAAACTAGAGGCTCTCAAAACTACCGGTCAGGATTTGTGGATAAAATTTCACATTATTGACGGTTTTTCACATTTGTGAAGCTCGAATAGTATCTCCGTGATGATTTTTTCACTGCTTCATAAAACTTCGTGAAACTATTGTCTCAATCTTGATCGACTAATAAATTAAACTCTCAACTCACAAGAGCAATAGTCAGGGGACAAGGAGCGATCGGCTATGATTAGTAAAAAAGCCTTCGACGAAAAATATAGGAACATGCCTCGGAAAAGGAGACAAGTGTTGGAGGCGGTAGTGGCTGGCAAGACACATGAAGCAATCAGAGACGAGGTGCTAGGTGTCTCTGATATATCTACGGTAAGAAAGCATCTCTCCCAAATCTATAAAGACTTTGAGATTCCAGCTAATCGTTCGTCTTCTCGTTGTGAATTGGTTAAACTCGTTAATATGTATAAGCCTGAGTTAGTGGCTGAACAAGTATTAATACATTACGGGTTGTCATCGTCTCGATCTGGAGCTGCTCAAAAGATTTACATTGAGCGCCCACCGATTGAGGCTCGTTGTTATCAGGAAATTGTCAGAGTTGGAGCGTTAATTTGCATTAAAGCGCCGAAACTGATGGGCAAAACGTTACTGAGTCATCAGATTCTCGCTCATAGCGAAGAACTGGGTTATGGAAGGGTTTATTTAAACATGAATGAGCTACCTTTCACTAAGTTAGATAAATTTTTACAGTCGTTTTGTGTGCGGGTTGGTGACAACTTGGGATTGCCAGAGCAGTTGGATAGTTATTGGAACAATCGTTTATCCAGCAAGGTAAACTGCAAACGATACTTCGAGCAGTATTTGTTAGCGTATTTAGATAGTCCGGTAGTTTTGTGTTTGGATAAAGTAGAGCAAGTGTTTCCTCATCAAGAGGTTGCTGAAGGGTTTCTGACTTTGCTCCGAAGTTGCTATGAAGATGCTAATAGTAAAGAGATTTGGAAAAACCTACGGTTGATTGTGGTTTATGCCACGGAAGTTTACGTTAAGTTACCTAACGACCAGTCGCCGTTTAATGTGGGATTACCTATAGAGTTACTAGAGTTTAGTGATCAGCAGGTAAAGAAGTTTGCCCAGGGTTATGGGTTGAAGTTGTCTGTAGATTCAGTAACTAAACTAATGGGGATGGTGGGGGGACATCCTTATTTATTGTCCCAAGCTTTTGATTATCTCAAGAATCACCCAGCAGCCGAGAAGACACTGGATGACTTTTTGGCTAATGCGCCCACAGAAGCAGGAATTTATCGCAGTCATCTTCGTGAACTCTTAACTAGTATTCAAGAGCATCCCGAATTGCTGGAAGCTGTTAAATTATTAGTTAGTACAACCAATCCGGTGCGCCTGGATTCTAATATCACTCGGAAGTTAGAAAGCATTGGACTGGTGGAGCGCCATGGCAATGATTGTAGTTTGAGATGTAATTTGTATCGTCAGTATTTTAGCGATCGCATTTTAGGGAGTAGGGAGTCGGGAGTCGGGAATCGGGAGTCGGGAATCGGGAGTCGGGAGTAGCTTAGGGTGCGTTACTCCCCAATCTCCCCATCTCCCCATCTCCCCATCTCCCCACACTCTCCACACTCTCCACACTGTTCCCTGTTCCCTGTTCCCTATTCCCTTTCCAAAAATGACCAATCAACAATCAATAGTCTACAAAGTTGGGGGTAGTTTACCTCAAGATGAACCCACTTATGTGACGCGACAAGCTGATCACGATCTTTATCAGGCATTGATGGCTGGGGAGTTTTGTTATGTCCTGAACTCCCGACAGATGGGTAAGTCCAGTTTGCGGGTACGAACGATAAAACGCCTAAAAGAAGAGGGATTTGCTTGCGCTTCTATCGATCTTACCGTGATTGGGAAAGAACAAATCCCCGTGTCGATGTGGTATAAAAGTTTGATGACTTTACTGTTCGATGATTTAGAGCTATCAGGAAAATTTGATGATCAACGTTGGTTAGACGAGCGTGATCAACTCTCCCCCGTCTTGTGCTTAAGTAAGTTTATTGAGCAGATAGTGTTAACCAGTATTCCGGGAAAGATTGTTATTTTTATTGATGAAATTGACAGTCTTATTAAAGTTAAGTTTAAAGATGATTTCTTTGCCTTAATTAGGGCTTGTTACAATAAAAGAGCCGAAAATCTAGCCTACACTCGTCTGACTTTTTGTTTGCTGGGGGTGGCAACTCCCGCAGATTTAATTCAGGATAAACAACGCACCCCTTTTAATATTGGTCGGGATATTCAGTTGACTGGGTTTACCTTTGAGGAGGCCAAACAGCCTTTGCTTCCCGGTTTGGTAGGTAAGGTGGATCATCCTGAACAGGTTTTAGGTGAGATAGTACACTGGACGGGAGGACAACCGTTTCTGACCCAGCGGGTGTGTCGTTTGGTGGTCGAGACCTGGGAATGGGGAAATAGTCTTTCCGTGGAACAGGTGGTGCGTAGGCAGATCATAGAAAATTGGGAAGCCCAGGATCAACCAGAGCATTTGAAGACTATACGCGATGCTCTTTCAGAGCCGCTACGCGAACGCATCCTCAGAAATGAGCAACGGACTGTTAGGCTGTTGGGTTTGTATCAGCAAGTTTTGGATCAGGGTAGTCTAGCTGCTGATGGGAGTGAGGAACAGACAGAATTAAGGCTATCGGGGCTGGTGGTTCAGCGCCATGGCTGTTTGGAGGTTAACAACCGGATTTATGGTGAGGTTTTCAATCCCGATTGGGTCAAGAAAGAATTGGCCAGACTGCGCCCCTACTCTGAGGCGTTTACCGCTTGGGTTGATTCTGGGCATACAGATGACTCTCGACTGTTGCGCGGGAAAGCATTACAGGAGGCTCGGGATTGGGCTAGGGGTAAAAGCTTGAGCGATTTGGATCGTGAGTTTTTAGATGCTAGTCAGGATTTACAAAACCGAGAATTGCGAAACGCTTTGGCGGCTCAGAAAGAGGCTAGTGACATATTAGCCAAGGCCAAACAGGAAGCAGAAGCGTTGCTAACTGATGCAAGGCAGCAACTTGCAGAAGCCAAATTAGGCACGCGACTAGAACGGCAAGGGCTTAGTATTTTACGACAGTTACAGGATAATATTTACTACGGCACCAGTATAGAAGAGGAAACGCTTTTGTACCAGGCAATGGAGACTGGGCAAGAGCTATTTAATATAGTAACAGATGGTCGCGCCCTGGATCACTATCCTGCTACTAGTCCTCTATATGCCCTCCAGCAGAGTATTAGTAAATTCCGAGAACGGGGTAAACTCAAAGTGCATCAGGACTTGGTATATAGTGTAGCCTTCAGCCCTTATCGAAAGAGGCTGGCCACTGCTTCACAAGACAAAACTGCCATAATTTGCGACTTACAGGGAAATGAATTAGCCTTGCTCACAGGGCATCAGGACTCGGTAACAAGTGTAGAATTCAGCCCTTGTGGACTTAAGCTTGCCACTGCTTCAAAAGACGGCACTGCCAGAATTTGGGACTTACAGGGAAATCAATTAGCCTTGCTCACAGGGCATCAGGACTCGGTAACAAGTGTAGCATTCAGCCCTTGTGGACTTAAGCTTGCCACTGCTTCAAAAGACGGCACTGCCAGAATTTGGGACAACAAGGGCAATCAATTAGCCTTGCTCACAGGGCATCAGGACTCGGTATTAAGTGTAGAATTCAGCCCTTGTGGACTTAAGCTTGCCACTGCTTCATTTGACAAAACTGCCAGAGTTTGGGACTTACAGGGAAATCAATTAGCCGTGCTCACAGGGCATCAGGACTGGGTCACAAGTGTAGCATTCAGCCCTTCTCGACAGAAGCTTGCCACTGCTTCATTTGACAAAACTGTCAGAATTTGGGACTTACAGGGCAATCAATTAGCCGTGCTAGGGCATCAGGACTGGGTCATTAGTGTAGCATTCAGCCCTTGTGGACTTAAGCTTGCCACTGCTTCAAAAGACAAAACTGCCAGAATTTGGGACTTACAGGGAAATCAATTAGCCTTGCTCACAGGGAATCACGGCTGGGTCATAAGTGTAGCCTTCAGCCCTGGCAGACAGAGGCTGGCTACTGCTTCATCCGACGGCACTGCCAGAATTTGGGACTTACAGGGAAATGAATTAGCCCTGTTCACAGGGCATCAGAACTCGGTAACAAGTGTAGAATTCAGCCCTTGCGGACAGAAGCTTGCCACTGCTTCACGGGACCGCACTGCTAGAATTTGGAAGGTTGAAAGTTTAGGTGAGCTGCTGCGTCGGGGCTGTGAATTGCTCAAAGATTACTTTGTCAGGCATCCCGGAGCTAAAGAGAAGTTAAGGGTATGCCAGGAATAGGCAATAGGCATGCTAGCAATAGGCAATAATTAGATCTTGCACTACTACGAAACTACTTAATAATTTGAGAAATGCTATGTATCCTCATCTTCCTCTTCTGCCTCTCTAATCGCTTCATCTAGCCGGTCATTTGCATCCTTAGCTAGCTTAACAAAACCAATACTTGATGTTAATCCAATAGCTGTAGTTGCTGCTCCCTTTGATAACTTGTTGGACATTAATAACCCTGCGCCGATTAAACCCACAATCCCGCTTAGAATTGTAGCCCCGACAAGCAAGTTAAAGGAAAGCTTGGCTTGACGAATGCGCTCGTTCAAGTAGATGGTTTCTGGGTCAAATTGTTTGTTTGGTTGAGACATGATTTATTCAGCCTTTAGCTCAGTAATCTTCTTATCTCCAACTATAGGCTCAATACATTACTTAGGGACATTTGTGAGCAAAGTTCACCTACCTTGTTATTTTCCTCAGGGTTTTTACTATTTGTGACTATCGAATAATATCTTCGTGATTATTGTTTCACTGCTTTACAAACAATCGTGAAACTCTAGAGCGAGGGTGCTAAATCTCAGCGATCGCCTTTGGCGCGCTCTGAAGAGCGATCGCTTTCAATTATACAGCGTTTTTCATAACTATCAGGTACACAGGATTTTTTCCCTGTTCCCTGTTCCCTGTTCCCTAAAAGCCAGTAATCACCTCCCCGAATTAAAACCTATAGACTTACTCGTTATCAAAATTTATCCAATCTTTCCATTCTTTATTTTCTTGATAATACTCTTTCATAGCTTCTGCTTGTTGGGCTAAAATGCGACGACGTTCTTCTAGGGGAAATTGTTGAAAAGCTTCACGTTCCATTGAATGATTTTGTGGGGTTTCAGGTACGATTACAATAACGTCTATTGCTTGAAAATCCCTGCTTATTTTGCTCATGTGACCCCATGCAGTTAAAGCGTCTGATAGCTGATAGTTGAATTATTACATTAATTTTACCAAAACTATAGACAAATAAAAACTAGTTTATTTTCAAAAATTTTCCACTCTATCAACACTCACAACCCTCTCCACATTCTCCATATTTACTAATAAAAAAAAATCTAAATCCCTTGACAACTGATTAATTTATAAATATATTAATACTATGAGCCATTTACAGGAATCACGATTCATGACCAAGAACATTCCACCTAACTCCGATGACAATAACACCCCAGAAAACCCTGGTCGCAAACCTAAGCAAGTCAAGCTGATCTTGATCGGTTCTCCTGAAAAAGTTTGGAAGACAATTCTTGCCCTTTATGGCCTTAAATACGCCTATCCCAACGAGTGGAGCACTCCCGAGCCTACGGGAAAGCCTGATGAGATTATGACCAGTTTGATTCGCTATTTTTACGTAGACTAGGATAGTAATTTGCCAGCGATGCAGCGCGGTCTTGGGGGTTTCCCCCATGAGCGACTGCATCAAGACAGGGTTTGACCCCCTGGCGACCATGAGTGAAACTTGTTTTGTGAAGGTTAGTTTACTGAGTTAGGATGTTGTTGTTTTGGATCAGTTGCTGAGGTAAGTGGTTAGTAGTCAGTGGTCAGTGGTCAGCCTTTTGCTGTTCGCGTAGCGTGCGCGTAGCGCTTAAGCTGATAGCTGATAGCTGATTACTGATCAGCTCAGCAATACTTGTAATGGCTTATATAATAGAATTCGGTCAAGCATTGGTTAACCAAACCTTGACCGATTTTTTTTATTGGTAAGCAGTCAGCAGTCAGCAGTCAGCCGTTGGTCTTGGCTTTTGGCCACGCTACGGGAATGGCTGATGGCTGATGGCTGATGGCTGATCGCTGATTGCTTACTAACAAATTTCACGTTAGTTCACGGTTATTCACATTAGTCAAGCTCGAAAACGATATACGTGATTATTTTTTCACTCATAAACAAACTTTGTGAAACTATTCTTGACATTAGTGACGCTCGAAGAAAATATGCGTGATTACTTTTTCACTACTAAACAAACTTCGTGAAATTATTGTCTCAATCTTTCTCAACTAATCAATAATAATCTAAACTAACCATAGGAGTACCTTAGGCACAAGGAGTGCTCGCCTATGATTAGCAAAGAAGCCTTTGAGGAAAAATACCAGAACATGCCTGCCAAAAGACGAAAAGTGTTGGAGGCGTTTCTGGCTGGCAAGACAGATAAAGAAATTATAGACGACGAGGTGCTAGGTGTCTCTTATCTATCTACTGTAAGAAAGCATATTTCCCAAATCTATAAAGACTTTGATATTGAAGCTAAGGGTTATAATTGTCGTGATGAATTAGTTAAAATCGTTAATAGGTATAAGCCTGAGTTAGTGGATGAACAAGTATTGATAGATTGCGGGTTGCCATCGTCTCCACCTAGAGCTGAACAAGATATATATATTGAGCGCCCACCCATTGAAGCTCGTTGTTATCAAGAAATTGTTAACCCGGGAGCGTTAATTCGGATTAAAGCGCCGAAACTGATGGGCAAAACCTTACTAATTAGGAAGATTATCGCCCATGGCGCAAAACAGGGTTATGGCCAGATTTATTTAAATATGAATCAGCTCCCTTTCACTAACTTAGATATATTTTTAAAGTCCTTTTGCTTGCACGTTGGTAAAAAACTAAAATTGCCCAATCAGTTACATACCTATTGGGATGATATTTTTTTAACCAGTTTAGGCAACTGCACCACCTATTTTGAAGAGTATTTGTTAGCCTCTTTAGAAAGTCCGTTAGTGTTGTGCTTGGATGACCTTGATCGAGTGTTTCACCATCAAGACATTGCGGAAGGGTTTCTGCCGTTGCTCCGTAGTTGGCATGAGAGTGGCAAGTTTGAGGATAGTTGGAAAAAACTGCGGTTAGTGGTGGCTCATGCTACGGAAATTTACATTGATTTAGGTATGAATCAGTCGCCATTTAATGTGGGATTACCGATAGATTTACTAGAGTTTAATGCTCAGCAGGTTAAGAGCTTTGCCGAGGGTTATGGTTTGACATTATCTGTAGATTCAGTAACTAAACTGATGGCAATGGTGGGGGGACATCCTGATTTATTATCCCAAGCTTTTGATTATCTCAAGAATCACCAAGCAGGGGATAAAACCCTGGATAGCCTTTTGGCTTTAGCCCCCACAGAAGCAGGAATTTATGGCAGTCATCTCTACTTACTGTTAACTAGTATTCAAGAGCATCCCGAATTGCTGGACGCTGTTAAACAATTAGTTAGTACAACTAACCCAGTGCGCCTGGATGCTACTATCACTCGGAAGTTGGAAAGTATTGGACTGGTTGAGCGCCATGGGAATGATTGTAGTTTTAGATGTAATTTATATCGTCTGTATTTTAGCGATCGCATTTTAGGAAGTAGGGAGCAGGGAGTAGGGAGTAGGGAGTAGGGAG
>NZ_CEYLVT010000223.1:702-12320 GCF_982860115.1 Moorena sp. | reverse complement strand
GGAGTAGGGAATCGGGAATCGGGAATCGGGAATCGGGAATCGGGAATCGGGAATCTTGAAGAAGGTTGAAGGTTATAAGGTTTAATGGTTAATGGTTAATGGTTAATAGTTTTGGTTGAGCTACGATTTATATAGTATTTCTAAATAGATCATGTAAATAGATCATGAAAGCCAATGTTGATTTAGCATAACATCAAAAACTCCTTGTATTTCTTTCCTACTTTTCCCGACTCCCTCGGTGCGCTTTCCGTAGGCGAATTAAATTCGCCACGGGTCGCACCGCTCCCGACTCCCGATTCCCGATTCCCGATTCCCGATTCCCGATTCCCTGTTCATTCTGAAATTTTCAGTTCATCAATATTCCAGAATGCGCCTCCTAGAGCGGAATATTCAATGCCTTCTATGGAGTTACGAACTGCGGTCATGGAGAGAGGATTAATCAGATAAATATAAGGCAAGTTTTCTAAATTAATCCGTTGGGCTTCTTGATAAATCTTTTTGCGATTGTTTTCATCTAATTCTTGAGCGCCTTGGATATAAAGGTCACTTATTTTTTGCTCCCAATCGGCTACTTTACGACCTTGAATGGGGGATTGACCAGGGAATGGTTTTTGATTAAAGCTGTGCAATCCCCCATCCACAGACCAGATATTAGAACTATTATTGGGTTCAAAGCCACCGCCACTAAAACCAAGGAGATGGCATTCCCAATCTAAACTATTGCCGAGTTTGTCTACTAGGGTATTGAACGCAATTGGAGTAAAATCCACTTGAATGCCAATTTTACTGAGGTCTTGCTTAATCTGTGCTCCCATGGCTTCTCGCAGCTTATTCCCAGCATTAGTCATTAAGGTGAAACGGACTCGATTCCCTTGGCTATCGAGGAGCTCGCCTTCGTCATTGTAGTTAAAGCCCGCCTTTAATAGTAATTTTTTGGCTTTTTCGGGATTATAGTCATACACGGGTAACCCTTCTTCTGGTGACAGATAATAGGGGCTTTGCACGGGTATATTAGAATATTGCGGCGCACCTAACCCCCGATACAAATTATTCAGCATGGTTTGCCGGTCTATGCCATAGGCAACGGCTTGTCTAAATTCGAGGGTATTAAACCAACGGGACTTAATCGGATCTATTAAAGGCTGTCCATCCCGGCTACCGGTGTTGAGATTGAAGGAGATAAAACTGGAACTGAGGGTAGGACCACCGATGTGGATGGTAAAGTTACCTTTTTTTTCTTCTTGCTTGAGCAGGGAATAGTATTCAGGGGATACACCCAGAGAATCTAATCCGCCGGAGCGAAACTGAATGAAGGATGAATCCGTTGATTCTACAATTTCCCAGATCGCCCGCTCTATATAAGGTTGCTGCTTTCCCTGTTCATCTTTTTTCCAGTAGTAGGGATTACGGTCGTAAACCACCCGCTGACTGGTGCGGTAGAGTTTAAGTTTGTAAGGACCGTTGACAATAATATCCTCTGGATCCGTATCTACCCCCCACATGGTCAAAAACATAGGATTCCCTTCTGAATCTTTGGTTTTCACCGATTCTTTGAGCACATGAGCGGGTAAGACCGGTAAGCCAGTATTGCGGAGAAAGGGCGCAAAGGGTTCAGGGACAGAAAATTCCACCCGACGCTGGTCTATCTTCTTGACTTTTGGTAAGGCTCGACTCTTGCCAACCCGGAGGATATCTCTTGAATCAGTGGGAATTTCTGGGTTGAGGTAGATGTCATTGTAGCTAAAGACGACATCATCAGTGGTTAAAGGCTCACCATCGGACCACTTTAGCCCCTCCCTCAAGGTAAATAGGATTTTAAGTTTATCGTCGGAAATCTGCCAGGATTCCGCTAAACCGGGGATTATTTCCCCGGTGATCCCATCAGTGTCTATTAAACCCTGAAAGGTAAGACCAAAAATATTGGTAGCACTTTGGTTGAGGGCATAGTTAAAGGTATTTATGTCACTGAGAATACTCTGGACTATTTGGGGAACGTCAGCTGCCTTGGTTTCAAATTGGCTGATGCTACAGCCAGGCAGTGCGATCGCAAAACTCACAGCCAGGAAAATGCCTAGACAACGATGCCAGAGAAGCACACGAGAATTAGCAGAGGTCATATAAGAAAGGGAACAGGGAACAGGGAATCAGGAGTAGGGAGTAGGGAGTCGGGAGTCGGGAGTCGGGAATCGGGAATCGGGAGTCGGGAGTCGGGAGTCGGGAAGATTGTTAGTTGTTTACATGTTTACAGGCAAGGGGATGGGACTACTATAGTCAACTCATAACTAGCATACCAAGCCCTCACAGTTCAGAGGCTCACCGTTGATATCCAGAGACTCACCGTTGATATCTAGAGGTTCAACCCCACACTTCCCAAACTAACCCAACTCATCCCTCTGTTCTTATCAGAAAAACACCATAACACAAGTACCCTTATGAGTACTATCAAAATTCGATTCATTGTGTATAATATCACCCACACTTTTAAGAACAGGACTTACCCACCAAAACCCTTGATTTATAAACAGCTGATCGATTAATGATTACCTTATAGGAGCTAACTGTTACCGTGATTCCAGTCACAAAACCATTAAGATTAGTGTCACAAACTAAGTAAATACATCACTGTAGTGTTATAGTGGTTTTCTAACCATTCCAAAATTTTACCTAGAAATGTAATCGAGACCTAGAGCGTTAACAAGTTTTGCTAAAAACGTTCAAGATTTATCGATATCAGGTAATCAATGGGTGCATTTTTGAAGACTGTGAACCAAGATAGGGTAGCATCGAAGCCCAAAATAATTCTCTGATTAATCCAAATTAAAACTTGAATTGAAAATTGAATATGGGAGCCATCAACATGGTGCAAAATCCTTTTACCTACGGTCAGCCAGTTTCCCCAGATCGTTTTGTGGGACGACGATCAGAAATTCAGGCGGCCTTTGATCAAATCTATAGCCGCAGTAACTTAGCCCTTTGGGGCGGACCAGCCATGGGCAAGACCTCTTTCCTGGAATTCCTGGCTTCCCCCCAAGTTTGGCAACACTATGGACAAGACCCATCCCAGGCTGTGATGGTGCTCCTGAGTTGCGAGAGTATTCAACCCTTTACAGCTTCAGGGTTTTGGCAAGAAGTGTTTAATCTGCTCAAAGAAGAATTAGACAGTGAGCCAGAGATTCAGGAAAAGATTGAAACATTGCTGAACCAGGGACAAGCAACCACCAGAGGCATGCGCCAAGTATTGCGTAAGCTTGGACAACGCCACAAATTCTTACTGTTACTAGTAGATGACTATGATTGCGCACTGCGGGAAAACCAGCCCTATTATAGTCATGCTGAGATGGAAACCTTTCTCACAGAGTGTCGCAGTATTGCCTATCACTGTCGGGAGAGGCAATATTTATCCATGATTGTGGCCTCGCTCCGCCCTCTCAATGAACTTGGTCCTGCTCTCAATCCCAATAGTTCTCCCTGGTACAACCATTATCTGTTCCAATCCCTGAAGCCATTAAGTGACCCTGAGATTGATCACTTAATGGCTGGTATGCCAATTACCCCAACCTTACGGGGGCTGATCCGAGAGATTGCTGGTGGACATCCCGCTCTGCTCCAGATTGCTGGTTCTTTGCTTTATCGAGAGCTAAAAACTGGCAAAGTCCCTAATGCCCACGCCTTTGCTCGGGACTTTGAAGGTATTACCCGACCAATTTTTGAAACGATTTGGAAACGGTGTAGCCAAGTTGAACAAGCTCTATTGATGTTGATGGCCTTGTTCAAATTAGACGGTCGTCTCCATCGTAACAAGCACTTTGACTTGAAGGGCATTGAGGTAATCTTTAGCCAACACCAGCGAGAGTTAACTAACCTTGTAGAACGAGGGGTGATTACTAAGCAAAACCAACCAGGAATGATGATCAGCCATCAAGACTTATTATTTACCTCATCCATTATGGAGCGGTGGGTGATTCAGGAACTTTGGCAGACTAATCATCAATTACTAAAATATAGGCAAAAAGTTTTTCTCAATCTACTCAGCCATAGTCAAGCTGATCAAGTCACTGAAGCAATTAAGTGGATATCGCAACATCAAGACAAAGTCAAGACTGCTCTGGAATGGGTGAGTAAGGTGTTAGCTGCATTTTCCTGACTTCAAATGGCAGCAACCTTGAGTGTTTTGGAGAAACGTTAAACAAATTAGAAATAGTTTGCGAATGGTTAATAACTGTCGTAATCATCCTAATCCTTATATTATCGGGAGTATAATCGATGATCCAGACAAATTTTTCGGACGAGAGAGTCTGTTTGACTTTATTGAAGACAACCTGAATAACAGAGAAAAGGTAATCTTATTCCATGGTCAACGACGGATTGGCAAGTCATCGATATTGGCACAGATTCCCAACAAAGTTGCTACGGATAAGTTTTTCTTTGTTAACTTCGATTTGCACAGCCACATTAACTCACCCTTGAGTCGTATTCTCCATGACTTGGCTGAAGAGATTAGTGACTACTTGGGTGATCACTTTAATCTAAATCCAGATCATCTGAATCCGCCCTCAGAATACGATTTAGCAACTGATCCAGCTATCTTATATAATCAATTTTTACCCAAGGTTGATCAGGTATTAAAAGGTAAAAATCTGCTTTTATTGCTGGATGAATTTGATGTTGTAAGTGATGAGAATACCCCGTCAGCACCATCGAATTTTTTTACCTATTTAGCTAAGCTAATTAAACAGCACGATCAATTATTTACGATTGCGGTAGTAGGACGGAATCTTGATGATCTACCCAATCTACTCCAGGTGTTTGGGAGTCCACCCTACCAAGAAATTGGTTTTCTGGATGATACCATTACTGAACGTCTAATTACTAAACTAGCTGAGGGTGTGGTGACCTATGAACAGAATGCCATCAATGCTATTTACCACCTATCAGCAGGGCATCCCTATTTTACCCAAGTCCTATGCTCTACTTTGTTCTCGAAGGCTAAGGAGAATCCGAACTGCACGATTTCTACCCCAGATGTAGAACCCATAGTCAACCAGGCAATTGAGATGGCTCAAGGGGGGTTGGAGGGGTTGTGGAAGAGCTTACCGATCCCAGAGCGCGTGGTATTTTCAGCGGTGGCAGAGGCTCAAGCCATAGCTATCTCCCAAAACCAGCCGGTGCCAGAACACCCATTATCCTTCCTAAAGGGCTATGGTGTGAGCCAGACCGAGTCCCTGTCTCAAGCAGCCAAACGACTTCAATATTACGGTTTCCTAGATCAAAGAGAATTTAGAGTAAAGGTGGAATTAGTCCGCCACTGGTTGGTTCAGTATCACCCAATACGACAAGAGATACTAGCACTGGAGACACTAAACCAAGACCAAACTGATCCGATCTATCAACTAGCCACTACACGGTATCAACAGGGGGAAATTCAGACAGCACTAATGCTCTATGAACAGGTTTTGCAACTTAATCCCAATCATTTCAGGGCTCTGTTGGCTCTAGCTGAAGGGTATCTCCAGGTCAAAAATTTCAGCAAAGCCGTAGAACTCTATAGAAGAGTCTATCAAGTTAAGCCAGTACAAAGCCAAGAAGGGTTTTTGCGATCGCTACTAAAGTATGGAGATCAGTTGATCGAGCAAAAAGAATTCACAACAGCCCAGACGTGTTTTCAGAAAATGTTGGACATTGACCCTGACGATCAATTAGCACAGCAGAGACTAGACCAGATTGAAGCTCTTAGTAATCGACCTATCACTCCAGTTGATAATAATCCAAATCATACTGGGTTAGGCATTGGCAAACTAGCAGCAGCAACTGTAGCCATAATTACTTTAGTTGGTGTGGGATTTTATAACCTATCAACTCCCTGTCCAACCGGTGCCCAGAAAGTCTTCGGGATTAGATGTATCGCTACTCCTATTAGTCGGGGTGAGCACAGCTTATTTCCTAGAATTGACAACACCGAAAAAATTGACCGTGCTACTGCAGCATTCACAAACACAAACTATTCCAAAGCAGCTAAGTTGTTTAAGGAAGCTTGGGAGGCGACTCCCAATGATCCAGAATTGCTGATTTACTACAACAATGCCCGCGCTCGTCAACAAGGTTTTGATCCATTCACGATCGCTGTGGTGGTGCCCATAGACCAGTCAGAACCCACGGCAAAAGAAATATTGCGAGGGGTAGCCCAGGCTCAACATCAGTTCAATGATTCAGGGGGATTAAATGGTCGATTCCTGGAAATTGCGATCGCTAACGATGGCAACAAAGAAGCCAAAGCTAAAAAAATAGCTCAGGCTTTGGTTAAGAACAACTCTATCCTGGGGGTAATTGGACATAACTCTAGTGATGCCAGTAAGGCGGCACTGCCCATATACGACAAAGCTGGCTTAGCCATGATTTCCTCCACCAGCTCCAGTAATTATTTAACCAGTCTTGATAAAAAGAACAACGTGTTCTTTAGGACAGTTCCTTCTAATCTAGCATCAGCAAGAAAACTGGCTCAACATCTCAAAACTCAACTTGGGTTCGACAAGGTGGTAATTTTCTATGATGCTAAAAGTATCTATAGTAATGATCTAAAAGAAAAGTTTGAAACACAGTTTGAACTTGAACACCTAGGGGGTGAGGTAGTTCGGGATATTGAATTAAACGATTCCAACCTGAATATAACTGAAGAAGTCAATAACAGTCTCTCTCAAGATCAAGTCAAGGCGGCTATGTTATTTCCGAGGGTGGAATCGGTTAATACAGCTATTAATATTGCTAAAGCCAACGCTAACTTAGATCAGCAAAGGCTAAGGTTATTCGGTGCAGGTACTTTATATGAAAATAAAAACTTGACACAGGGTGGGGAAGCAGTTGAAGGGTTGACTATAGTAGTTCCCTGGTTTAGGGAAGCACCACAGGCAGAAAAATTTTCTAAAGAAGCTTACGAACTATGGCAAGGCTATGTTAGCTGGTCTACTGCTACGAGTTTTGATGCTACTCAAGCCTTTATTCACGCTTTGTTCCAGGACGCCGACCGAAAGCTAGTTCTCGACAGACTGCGCAATATTAATCTTGTACCCAGTGATACCTCCGGGTTGGGTTTGCAATTTACTGACCAAGGGGAGCATGAGAAGAGTGAACCTGTCCTGGTGGAAGTGGTTAACGGTAAATTTAAATTACTGTCAGAGTAAGACCAAGAGGGGGTTGAAAAAATGAATTCAGCAGTTCCTAGGAATCCCTATATCATTGGTCGTCCCATTGATGAAAATGACCCGGAATTATTTTGGGGAAGGCAAAGCTTATTCCGATTTATCGAGGATAAACTCAGGAAGAAAACCAAAGTGATTATACTGTACGGTCAACGGCGGATTGGTAAGTCTTCCCTACTCCGTAATATTCCTACATCCGTAGATTTAGATAACTTTGCCTTTGTTCCCTTTGATCTACAATCATACATTCACAAATCTCTCGGTGAGGTCTTAGAAGAACTGGCCATAGAAATCCTGGATAGCTTGGAACTAGACTCCCCTGAAATCCTCTTACCTGACCCTACCGCCCTAAACACCGACCCCTCCCTCTTTTCTAACCAGTTTTTACCCCAGGTCTATCAAAGTTTGGGGAACCAAAACTTAGCCTTATTGCTGGATGAATTGGAGACCTTAAATACCCCAGATAATAACCTAATATCCCAGCATTTATTTCCTTACTTAAAATCCCTAGTTGCTCAACAGGATAATCTATACCTGATTCTCTGTGTGGGACACGAATCCAAAGATTTACCGCATTTACTCGGGATATTCAAGGATGCCCCAACCACAGAAATTGGCTTACTTGATCAACAAACTACCCAGGAGCTAATTACCAAACCAGCCGCAGGGCTACTCAGCTATGAACCTGCTGCTATCCAAGCCATTTACCACCTATCTGCTGGGCATCCCTATTTTACCCAAGTCCTATGCTTTGCTATTTTTAGCAGAGCTAGGGAACTACAGGAGTGGCACATCACCCCAGAAGATGTGGAAAACAGTGTAGACCAAGCCCTAGAAAATGCTAGTGCTGGGTTAGCATGGATCAGAGACGGATTATCTATCCCAGAACGAGTAGTATTCTCTGCCGTTGCGGAGGCAGATAATGCCGTTAAAAATAGTTATAAAAATACTTCAAACCAGCCCTTAAGTCTTCTCAAAGACTACGGCGTTATTCAAACAAATTCCTTAAGGGAAGCACCAAACAAACTAGCAGAACGAGGTTTTTTAGATAAGACTAAATGTAAAGTAACCCTTGAATTTATCCGGCGCTGGTTGATTAAACGTTACCCACTCCAGCAAGAAATCCTAGAACTGGAAAAACTAGCCCAAGACCAAATTCATCCTATCTATCAACAAGCAACTACCGAGTATCAACAGGGTAAAATTTCCAAAGCCCTAGGGCTATATAAACAGGTTGTGGAACTAAATCCTAATCAGTTTAGTGCTATCTTTGCCCTAGCTGAAGGCTATCTAGAGTTGGGAGAGTTTGAGAAAGCAGTTACCTATTACCAAAGAGCCTATAAAGTTGACCAAATCCGGAACCAAGATGGGTTGGTGCGATCGCTTATCAACTATGGTAATGATTTAATCGAGCAACAAGAATACACAACAGCAAGAGAGCAGTTTCAGCAAGTATTGGAAATTGCTCCAGATAATCTATCGGCAGAAGAAAAACTACTGGACATTGAAAATTATTTAAATTCTTTAGAGAAGGAGGATAGACCCAGCAGTAATCTTGATAACCTTATTCCAGGTAATTCCTTACTAAGCTTACTCACAATAGCAGCAGGAGTAGCAATCATTTCCTTGGTTGGTGTCGTATTTTATAAAGTATCAACACCCTGTCCAACTGGTGCCCAGAAAGTCTTTGGGATTAGATGCATTACTATTACTATTAGTCGGGGTGAGCACAGCTTATTTCCTAGAATTGACAACAAGGAAAATATTGACCCTGCTACTAAAGCATTCCAAAACCAAAACTATGGCGCAGCGGTTCAGGTTTTTTATAAAGCTTGGCAGGCAAATCCCAATGATCCAGAATTACTGATTTACTACAACAATGCCCTGGCTCGTCAACAGGGCTTGGAACCATTTACTATCGCTGTGGTGGTGCCCATAGACCAGTCACAATCCGGGGCAAAACAAATATTGCGGGGAGTAGCCCAGGCTCAACATCAGTTCAATAATTTAGGGGGATTAAATGGTCGATTCTTGGAAATTGCGATCGTTAATGATGGCAACGATCCAGACAAAACCAAAGAAATAGCTCAGGCTTTGGTTAAGGACAACTCTATCCTGGGCGTAATTGGACATAACTCTAGTGATGCCAGTAAGGCCGCACTCCCCGTATACGACCAAGCTGGTTTAGCCATGATTTCCTCCACCAGCACCAGTAGTGATTTAACCAGTGGTGATGTCAAGAAAAACGTGTTCTTTAGGACAGTTCCTTCTAATCGAGCACTTGCAATAAAACTGGCTAAACATGTCACAAATCAAGCTGGCTTAGACAAGGTGGTAATTTTCTATGATTCTGACAGTGTTTATAGCAATAGTCTCAAAGACTTTTTTAAAAGAGACTTTGAACAACTAGGGGGTAAGGTGGTTCGGGAGATTGAATTAAACAATCCCAATCTGAATATAACTGAAGAAGTCACACGCAGTCTCTATCAAGATCAAGTCAAGGCCGCCATGTTATTCTCGAGCGTACTATACACTAATACAGCTGTGAACATTGCTAAAGCCAACGCTAACCTGAACCCTAACCCCAATAACCGATATCAGCAAGGGCTGAGGTTGTTCGGTGGGGATAGTTTATACAGTAGTAAAATATTGCAACAGGGTGGGCAAGCGGTGGAAGGGTTGACTATAACAGTCCCCTGGTTTAGGGAATCACCCCAGGCAATAAACTTTTCTACAGCAGCTGAGAAACTATGGAAAGGGGAGGTTAGCTGGGCTACTGCCACTAGCTTCGATGCTACTCAAGCCTTTATTAAGGCTTTGGTCAAGAACGCCGACCGAGAGAAAGTTCTCGACAGACTCCACAATATTAAGCTTTCAGCTAATGATACCTCAGGGTTACCGTTGCAGTTTACTGACCAAGGGGAGCATCAGAAGAGTGAACCTGTCCTGGTGGAAGTGGTTGACGGTGAATTTAAATTGAAATGAGTTAATCGGGCAGTTATAGCACTACCCATTAAGGTGTTTGACATTGATACAAGCAGAAAAGCTCTATATAGTAAACTATTGCCTATTGCCTATTGCCTATTGCCTATTGCCTAGCCCTCATCCATTGGCTAGCAGCGGAGAAATATGTCAAAATATTAAGCGTGTGGATTACATCATCTCTAACTACCGCGTTAACACCAACCGCTGTTGCCCTCGGAAACTTTGACGGCGTCCATTTGGGGCATCAGCAAGTTATTGCTCCCATTTTGCCGAAGCCAGTTACGGCTCAAGCTCAAGCCCTGGCATCATCTAATCTTGAGCAATTTAGTAACTCTGAAACCAGTGGCTCAAATCTAGAACTAATCTATCCCACCGTAGCCACTTTCAATCCCCACCCCCGAGAATTCTTTTCTGGTCAAGCCTGGAAGCTGCTGACACCACCAACCGAGAAAGCCCAACAGTTAAGTGCGTTGGGTGTGCAACAGTTAGCCCTATTACCCTTCAACCGGGAGCTAGCTTCCCTGAGTCCCCAAGAATTCGTGGAAAAGATTTTAGTTGAGCAACTCCAGGCAAAGCAAGTCAGTGTCGGAGAGGATTTTTGCTTTGGCCATAAGCGTGCTGGCACCGCAACGGATTTGGATGCGATCGCTTCCGCCTACGGTATTACCGTCCACATCGTATCCTTGTACAAACGTCAAGAGCAACGCATCAGTAGTTCCATCATTCGCCAATCCTTAGCCCAAGGGGATATCGACAAAGCCAACCGATTCCTAGGACGGCCATATACCCTAATCGGAATAGTAGAGAAAGGTCAACAACTCGGTAGAACTATTGGATTTCCCACCGCTAACCTCCACTTACCCCCAGACAAATATTTACCTAGGCTAGGGGTTTACTGCGTCGAAGTTTCCCATACCCCTGAATCCTCTAACCAAGACACCAATTTATCTTCCCATCCTGGTGTCATGAATATTGGTATGCGCCCCACGGTCAAGGGCACCAGTTTAACCGTGGAAGTTCATCTATTCGATTGGTCCGGAGACTTATATGGCCAAACCCTAACCGTAAGCCTCCAGAAATTTATCCGCCCCGAACAAAAATTTACCTCCCTAGAGCAGCTCAAAGCCCAGATTCAGAGAGACTGTGAAGCAGCTAGGGATTTTTTTAGTTAAGGGAATCGGGAATCGGGAATCGGGAATCGGGAATCGGGAGTCGGGAGTCGGGAGTCGGGAATCGGGAATCACATCACTCATCAGGGGTTTAGGGGAGGCTCACCGATTCTTGATTAGAATTCTGTAGTTGCTCAACCGACTTGGTGATGCGATCGCTTCTGTATTTGGTGATGCGATCGCTTCTGTATTGGTGATGCGATCGCTTTTGTATTAGTGATGCGATCGCTTTTGTATTAGTGATGCGATCGCTTTTGTATTAGTGATGCGA
>NZ_CEYLVT010000223.1:0-602 GCF_982860115.1 Moorena sp. | reverse complement strand
TCGCTAATCCCGCAGGTAATCCCCAACACCAAATCAGTATAGCGCTACGCGCAAGGCAAGAGGCAAAAGGCAAAAGGCAAAAGGCAAAAGTTTACTATCAAAATATATTATTCCCATCTCCCCCCACACCCCCGACTCCCGATTCCCGATTCCCGATTCCCGACTCCCGACTCCCGACTCCCTAACAAAATTTGTTACAAAACTTTTCAAAATATGCTATAATTATATATTTTTTGTGCTATACTCAAAATGGAGATACAAAAGTAAGAGCCAGCCCGAAGATGTACACGCCCAAGGCTGGCTCTGGCTCCCCTTTAAAGGAGATACCTAAATTATGTCTTATACTCCCAGCTTACACCCGTGGGTCATGATTCGCCTATTGCGAGGCAGGCCACCATTAGTTTTCGCTCGGTTCTGCAGCCCTTCTGATGCTAGGAGCTATTCCCGGAACCTGAAACAGCTCATGCCTGATGGGAAGTTTTTAATTTTTCTTGATTTAAGTCTACCCATGGATGAAGAAGACTCTGAATTTTAGGGGTTTATGCTCACGGGAATCGGGAATCGGGAATCGGGAATCGGGAATCGGGAATCGGGAATCGGGA
>NZ_CEYLVT010000222.1:0-12438 GCF_982860115.1 Moorena sp. | reverse complement strand
TGATGAATGAATAATTAATCATACTAATATCGTAGTATTACTGTGTTTTATTCAACTAAATAATGACGAATTAAAGTTTTAATTGTTCCAGAGATCGCCTTTTTTTTGTGATGTTTATGATTGTTTTGATGAATGAATAATTAATCATACTAATATCGTAGTATTACTGTGTTTTATTCAAAACAATTGTCACCGTTTTTATCAATAACAAGGTCAGTTTAAAGTTTATATAAATAATCTCAAAACTAAAGGAATTGGTATTGACAGCTATTATTTCGTTTTATTACGATTGAGGAAATAAACAGCACAGCAATCATCTAATCTTCTCTCACAAATTAATCACAATCTCCGATTAGTTTGGAATCAAGAGACTTCAAGAGCAATCATAAAATTACCAACCAATTCAACCATATATTTGCCAGATATCTTTTCCAAAGAGTGGAATAGGCAAATACCATAAACACGGTTAATTCAGTTCAAGCTTGGGAATAAGTAGTTTGGAGGGCAATAAAATGAATACCAAATCTTTTGAGATTTCAAATGTTGCAGGAGCTCGTGCTAAGGCCAGGATTACGTTGACCGAGCGTCCAAATGGCACCATTCGACTCAGAGTGGATGTGATTGATGGCACAATTGGCGATCTGCGGGGTTTATTTTTCAACATTTCCGATGAATCCCTGGTCAATGGTCTTTCTGTTTCAGGAAACGACGTCACTAATAGCAAGTTTGAGGTCAACAATGTCAACAACCTTGATCTTGGCGTCAACTTTGACGGTGGGGTCGAGATCGGTACCTGGGGAATTAGTAACGATGATATTCGATCCACCACGTTTATCCTCTCTCACAATTTCGTTAACTTAACGCTGGATCTGTTTGAAAACCAAGACTTTGGTGTGCGTCTTAGCAATGTGGGTCCCTTTCGTTGGCGCAATAGCAAACTAGTAGGTAACGTAGGTGAGATTAATGACCTACCGGGTGAGATTAATGACCTACCCGTAGCACCCAACATTGGTGACCAACAAAACCTAGATGCTGACAGTGTTATTAGTCTAGATGTCTCCTTCACCGATCCCGATGGGGATTCCCTGACCTACAGTGCTTCTGGACTACCTGATGGATTAACCATCGATTCAGTTACCGGTCAAATCACTGGCACCATTGACAACAGTGCCTCCCAAGGTGGACCGAACGGCGATGGGATCTACACAGTCACCGTCACTGCCAATGATGGCAATGGCGGCAGCACCGAAAGTACCTTCTCATGGGATGTGGACAACCCTGGTCCGACTGCTTCAACCGATAGCAACAGCATCACAGAAGATGCCGTTACGGTTGAGGGGAATGTGCTAACAAATGACAACGACTCTGATGGGGATGATATAACTGTAACCACTGTTGGTGATTTGGTTGGTGATTACGGTACCTTAACCCTGAATACCGATGGTTCTTACAGCTATACATTAGATAACAGCAACTCTGAGGTTCAAGGTTTGGATCAGGGTCAAACCTTAACCGATAGCTTCAACTACACCAACAGTGATGGAGAAGGGGGTTCTGCTAGTTCCAATCTCAGTATTACCATTAATGGAGCCAATGATTTACCTGTAGCACCCAACATTGGTGACCAACAAAGCCTAGATGCTGACAGTGGTATTAGCCTAGATGCCTCCTTCACCGATCCTGATGGGGATTCCCTGACCTACAGTGCTTCTGGACTACCTGATGGATTAACCATCGATGCAGCTACTGGTGAAATCACTGGCACCATTGACAACAGTGCCTCCCAAGGTGGATCCAACGGCGATGGGATGTACACAGTCACCGTCAACGCTGATGATGGCAATGGCGGCAGCACCGACACTACCTTCTCATGGGATGTTGATGCTGAGCCTGACATTTTAGAAGATGGCATTTACCAGCTTTCTAATCACACAGATAGTGCTAGTTTTGGTAATGGGCATGAACATGGTCTAATTCTGACTGGCTTGTTCGTTGATAATGAGTGGCGAACCGGTGACATCAGTGTGTTTGACTTTGAGCATCCTGATGCCAATATGCGGATGAGTATCAATGGAGACGAAATCCGGATTTTCGGTACTGCTTTCGGTCACCTAGATGTAGATGACAACTTTTCCTACAACGATAATGACCCGGGTGGTTTATGGAAAATTGACTTTACTTACAATAACGCTGATAATGTCAGCAATGATGATGATTTAGAGATTGATTCTCAATTTGCTGGAACTAATACAGGTACTATCAAGAAACTCTATGGTGACCAGGCTGAATTTGATCTAACTGACGAGGCTGGCAAGAATTCCTTCAGTTTCCAGCTTGGGAATAAAACCGACAATCAGGGTCATCGCGGCTTTGATGGCATTTCTGGCTGGGGTTGGTTGAACCACTCCAATGCTGATGAATACGTCTATCATTCTGATTGGTTGTTCACCGTTGACCCGGAAGAGCTGATTAACGAAGCACCTGAATTCACCAATCTGCCTGATAATGGTAGGCTCTCCATCATGGAGGATGGCATCAACGTAATTGATATCAATGCCATTGATGATTTCGATGCTGAAGGTCAAGGGCTACAATACTCCATTGTGGGTGGTCCGGATCAAGACTTATTCAACATTGATCAAGATACAGGAGAGCTCTCTTTCAAAAATGCTCCCGACTTTGATAATCCCCTTGATCACAATAGTGACAACAAGTACAAAGTCAAAGTACAAGTCACTGACTTGGATGGGGCATTTACCGATAAAGATCTCTCGGTGAGAGTGAATCCGTTGCCTACTCCAAATTCTCCTCCTGATGCGGTGAATGACAGCGACAGCACCTTTGTTAACACCCCTGTAACTATCAATGCCTTGGCCAATGACTCTGACCCGGATGGAGATGTTCTTGCGGTTACTTCCTTGAATGGTCAGTCTATCAGTACTGGTGAAACCGTCAATACTAACAATGGTTCGGTCACCTTGCTGGATAATGGACAGTTAGAGTTTACCCCAGATACTGATTTTACTGGTAACGAAAGCTTTACCTACGAGATCAGCGATGGTAACGGTGGTACTGATAGTGCTACAGTAACTGTGGATGTTCAACCGAATCCTTTACCTAACAGTGGCACTATTGTTGGTTCAAGCCAAATCACTGAAGGCAGTAACGAGCATTATCACGTCAAGCTAGATGGTGTTGTTGATGAAGACACTTTTGTAACCATTAAAATCAACAACGGGACAGCAAAGCTAGCCGACGGCTTCAGGTTAGATCGGGTTGACTACCTAACCAATCCAGTTACCGAGAATGTACAATTTCACGAACAAGGTCAATTGTACACAGCAAATTATTCCGACCGTAGTAAAGCCCATGACTGGTGGAATACTGGTTACACTGGTTTCTCTGGAGACCTTGATGAGTTACCAGTAGGGGTGAACAGTCTGACAGATGATTTCCAAGTATCTGGAGCCGAGGGAAATCACCTTGTGGTCAAGATTAATGCTGGCAGCGATACCTCTAATTCCTTCACCATTGATGCTCTCAAAGAAATCCAGTTTGGTAAGTATTTTTCTCGCACCAAAGCCACTGAAACTACAGAGAACTTTAGCCTCACCATTGACCAGATCGGCGACCAAGATGTGAACACTGGTCAGAAGATAATTGAAATAATAGACAACTATGCTGTCTACTCACCGATTGCCTTTGACCTCAATGGTAACGGCATTAAAACCCTAAGTATTGATGAAGGGGTTGAGTTCGATATGCTCAATGAGGGTACTGCAGTCAAGACCGGTTGGCTCTCTGGTGAGGATGGCTTTCTGGCCATTGACAATGATGGTGACGGTAAAATCACCTCCCGCGCGGAACTATTCGGTGCCGGTGTCGGTGAGGGCTTTGCCAAACTTGCTTCCTTCGACTCTAATGGTGACGGCTTAGTCAATGAAAAGGATGCTCTATTTGGGGAACTGAAGCTCTGGCAAGACAGGAACGAAAACGGTATCACTGACCAAGGTGAGCTAGTTTCCCTTGACTCTAGGGGCATCACTGACCTAAATACAGATTACACCAATGTCTTCAGCACTGATGCTATGGGCAATATTCACGGTGAGCATAGTAATGCTATGTTGAACGGTCAAACCATCGACATGGTGGATGTTTACTTCCAAGTTCAATTATAATTGAATCACCTGATGAATCCTCAATCTTAATGGTTGGGGATGTTTTGTGTCTAGTTTCAGGGAGTACGTAAAGGGAGTAGAGAGTAGGGAACAGGGAGTTTGGAGAAGGTAGGCCGGGCGCGGGTAGGGTGGGAAATAGGGGAATTCACGGTTTCTGTTGCGGATTTAAATTGGATATTATTGAGTTATCAAAAAACCGTAAAGCCCTATCCATGGGTTTCCTGCTATCCTGCTCCCCTGCTGTAATAACCATGGAATTTAAATGAAAACCAGCTTAATATAGCAGTTGTTAATTGGGTAAAGTACTTCGTTATGGGTTTTAGGAAGCCGGGACTTACGAGCAGAGACACAAAGTAGGGAGTATGAAGGCAGCGCTATACGGGAGCATATCAAAGTTGCAGAAAGGCTTTCAGGAAGTCTTAGGCAGAAGGAGATAGTTGTTAAGAAATTCAGGGATTTTACCAATGATTTAAAATTGCTATTTTATAATATAAACCCTATGATTAGAGGCTTTACATGTAAAGTCTCTAATTTTTTTTATGCTTAAAGATTCATGATCATATACTTAATAATAAACTTAATAATATACTTAATTGTTTTAATCAAATTATGGGATGACTGTATTTTATTCAAATAATTATCCCCGTTCTAAGAAACTGTAAGGTAAGTTTAAAGTTTATGTAAATTGCGCCCAAACTATCCAGATTGATATTGACACCCCTTGATTTATTTTTTTACCATTGAGAAAATAAAAAGCAAAGCAATCATACAATCCTATAATCTGCCATCACAAACTAATCACAATATCTGATTATTTTGGAATTAATAGACTTCAACAACCATCATAATTAAATTACCAACACATTCAACTAACTATTTGCCAGATTGCCCAATAGCGGAATAGGCAAATCCCATAAATAAGGTTAAGTCACTTCAGTAAATCAATCCTAAGGAATTTAAAACAATGAGAAATATAATCAGACGCCTTGGTAACCACAACCACAACGCAAACTGCAATACTCCCAATCGCAAAACTGGTGAAATCGGTAACAAAGTCTGGCTTGATGCTAATGGTAATGGCATTCGTGATCAAGGAGAAAAAGGGGTTGAAGGCGTTACAGTTACTCTGACCGGGGCTGGTAAAGATGGTATCTTTGGCACTAACGATGATATCACCAAGGTCAGAACCACTAATCATGAAGGTAAGTACAAGTTTAAAAACCTTGCTGCAGGGAAGTACAAAGTCAGTTTCTCTGATTTACCATCTGATTTAAAGTTCACCACACCTAATGTTGGTGACCAGGAGTTGAAAGATTCTGATGTTATTGATCCCAGCACTGGTATGACAGATGTGATTACCTTAAAGGCTGGTCAAAAGCATGTTGGTGCTGGGTTGGTACAGGTGACTCCTTCTCAGTCTGAGCCCGTCTCCATTCTAGAAGATGGCACTTACCAGCTTTCTAATCACCCAGATGGTACTAGTTTTGGTAATTGGAATCCTCATGGTCTAATTCTCACTGGCTTATTCGAGAAAGGTATCTACCAAACCGGTGACATCGCTGTGTTTAACTTCGACCATCCTGATACTAATATGCAGATTAGTATCAATGGAGACGAAATCCGGATCTTTGGTACTGCTTTCGGTCATCTAGATGTGGATGGCAACTTCAACAACTATGACGATCAGCCGGGTTTGTGGCAAATTGACTTTACTTACAATAACGCTGATAAGGTCAGCGGTGATGATGATCTATCGGTCGATGCTCAATGGGCTGGAACTAATACAGGTACTATCAAGCAACTGTATGGTGACCAGCGTGAATTTGAGCTCACTGACCAGGATGACAATACCGTCAGTTTCCAGCTTGGAAATAAAACCGACAATCAGGGTCATCGCGGCGTTGATGGCATTTCTGGCTGGGGTTGGTTGAACCACTCCAATGCTGATCAATACGTCTATTATTCTGATTGGTTGTTCACGGTTGACCCCGAAAAGATTATTACTGGTGATGATGATAACAATCGTTTGAAGGGTGGTAAGGGTAACAATCGTTTGAGCGGTGGTAAGGGTGAAGATACGCTGATTGGTGGTAAGGGTGATGACATTCTGTATGGTGGTGAGGGTAATGACACGCTAAGGGGTGGCAAGGGTAACGATACTCTCAAGGGTACTGACGTGATTTCTGCTGGAGCTAATACTGATGATTTTTTAGAGGGTGGTCTTGGTGCTGACGTATTTGTTCTTGGTGATGTCCACCAAGCTTACTATATAGAACCAGGTAAGAATGACTGTGCAATCATTGAAGACTTCAATCCCGGAGAGGGAGATGTAATTCAACTCCACGGTTCTATCGATGATTACTACACGAAACAGATAAAGAAGATCAATGGTGAGACTGAAATCGAGCTCTTCTATAAAAAGAGTGACGGCTCTTCTGACATGGTCGCTGTTCTAAAAAATACTACCAGTGTTGATCTCACTAGCGAGAATTTTCGCTTTGTTTATATCAGTGGTGAGGGTAATGACACTCTGAGCGGTCATGATGGTAATGACAGTCTGTATGGTGGTAATGGTAATGACAGTCTGTATGGTGGTAATGGTGATGACAGTCTGAGCGGCGATGATGGGAACGACAGTCTGAGCGGCGATGATGGGAACGACATTATGAGGGGTGATGAGGGTGATGACCTTATGTATGGTGGTAAGGGTAATGACAGTATGAGGGGTGATACGGGTAATGACATACTAGAGGGTGGTGAGGGTGATGACCTTATGTATGGTAGCAAGGGTAATGACACTCTGATCGGTGGTGAGGGTAATGACAGTCTGAGCGGTGATGAGGGTGATGACCTTCTGTATGGTGGTAAGGGTTATGACACTCTCAGCGGTGGTGCTGGTGCTGACCGATTTATTCTTGGTGATGTCAACCAAGCTTACTATGTAGCAGCTGGTTTAGATGACTTTGCAGTCATTGAAGACTTCAATACCGCAGAGGGAGATGTGATTCAGCTCCACGGTTCTATCGGTGATTACCAGACACAGCAGGTCAATGGCGGCATCGAGCTCTTCTATCAAAACAGTAACGGCTCTTTAGACAAAGTTGCTCTTCTAGAAAATACTACCAACGTTGATCTCACTAGCAACAATTTTGAGTTTGTCTAGTAATCAGATACCGAAGACAAAACTCTAGCTTTGGGCACAGAAAGCGAGTAGGGAAAGTAGTCATTCATAATTAACCTAAGTAGTCAGCTAACGCGCTATGGGCATTAGCTGACTGTTCATTATGTAGGATTGAAGAAACACAATAGTGAAATCCCATGTTTTGGAGGGAATCGTCTTAAGATTAATGTTCCCGGTTACCGGAGCTGAAGTTCCCTATCTCCTTTACTTGAGGGTACTACCAGTCATGATGAATTTTTGTTACGATAACCGAAAACATCCTGGATCGTAAACTCTATCACTAGATTTCTTGGATCAATCTGGTTTTTGCCCCCTAGCCCCCCAATTTTTCAGGGAATGGGAGTGGAAGTCCCCCAAATTCAATTATGCCCGACGGTGCGCGCACCGCAATGTTAGGGGTCACGGGTGTAGAGGATGATCACGACAGGGGATAATCGGGGCTTGGCACCATTGATGCAAGATGTCTACTGTAGGTGGCGGTTTCCAGGGATAATCTGCTGTAGATGGGAAAACTGAGAAGGACTAATGGTCAAAGGAACAGGGGCATCCCTGTCAACCAAACTTCTGTAGTAAACCCGACAGCAACTTGGGATCAGGACTAAAAGTCCCCAGCTAAAATTTTCCTTGGAGACATCTTAATGCTGCGACTCGAACACATTAGTAAAGTATACCCCACTGGCGAAGTTCTAAAGGATGTCAACTGGGAAGTTAAACCAGGCGATCGCATTGGCTTAGTTGGCGTCAACGGTGCCGGGAAATCTACCCAACTAAAAATTATTGCTGGAGAGATGGAACCCACCAGCGGTGTTGTTATCCGTCCTGCCAGTCTTCATATTGCTTACCTCACCCAAGAATTTGAAGTAGACCCAACCCGCACGGTCTCAGCAGAATTCTGGACAGTATTTAAGGAAGCTAACCAGGTAAACGAGGAAATCCTACAAGTGCAAAACGCCATGGAAATGGCTGATGAAGCAGAATTGGAAGGGCTGATTAAAAAGCTAGATAGGTTGCAGCGCCAATTTGAAGCCCTCGATGGTTATGGCTTACAAGCAAAAATTGACAAGATCTTGCCGGAAATGGGATTTGAGCCACAGGATAGCGATCGCTTAGTGAGTGCTTTCAGTGGTGGCTGGCAAATGCGCATGAGTTTAGGCAAAATCCTGCTCCAGAAGCCTGACGTCCTACTAATGGACGAGCCGACTAACCATCTTGACTTGGAAACCATCGAATGGTTGGAAAAGTATCTCAAGGGTCTGAAGACCCCAATGGTAATAGTATCTCACGACCGGGAGTTTCTTGACCGCCTCTGTACCCAAATTGTAGAAACCGAACGGGGTGTCTCGACTAACTACCTAGGCAATTACTCAGCTTATCTCCAGCAGAAAGCCGAGATGCAGGCAGCTCAACTGAGTAGCTACGAGCGTCAACAAAAGGAAATAGAAAAGCAGCAAGCCTTTATTGAGCGTTTCCGTGCTAGTGCAACCCGGTCTACCCAAGCCAAAAGCCGAGAGAAACAATTAGAAAAAACTGAACGGATAGAAGCCCCCACTGCTAATCTCAAAACCCTCAAATTCCAATTCCCTCCTGCTCCGCGTAGTGGTGTTGAGGTAGTCAAAATCAAGGATTTAGTCCATGACTATGATGACAATATTTTATTTCTGGGAGCAGACTTGTTGATTGAACGGGGCGATCGCATTGCCTTCATCGGTCCCAATGGTTGCGGTAAATCCACCTTACTCCGGATGATCATAGGAAAGGAACACCCCACAGAAGGGATAGTAGGACTAGGCAAACACAATGTCCTTCCTGGTTACTTTGAGCAGAATCAAGCAGAAGCCCTAGAATTAAGCAAAACGGTCATGGAAACCATCCATGATGAAGTCCCAGACTGGAAAAATCAGGAAGTGCGTACCCTATTGGGACGGTTTCTGTTTACTGGGGACACGGTATATAAAAAGGTTGAGTCCCTTAGTGGAGGCGAAAAAGCCCGCCTGGCCTTAGCCAAAATGCTCCTTTCTCCCGCTAATTTACTAATTCTGGATGAGCCGACTAATCACCTGGATATCCCAGCCAAAGAAATGTTGGAGGAAGCACTCGGTACCTATGATGGTACAGTAATTATTGTTTCCCACGACCGCTATTTTATCTCGAAAGTGGCAAACAAAATAGTAGAAATCAGGGATGGCGAATTCTGTACCTATCTAGGAGATTACCACTACTATCTCGAAAAGATTGCCCAGGAAAAAGAAGAAGCTCGGTTAAAAGCGATCGCTGCGGCCAAAGCGGCTAAAAAAGCTGCCAATGCTAGCAAAAAGACTAAAAAGACCAAAAAGAAAGCTGCTGCTAAACAAAAGTAACAACAAAAGTGACATATAGCAGTTCTCAATTTGATATGGAGAACTGCTATATTACCGATTACCGATTAAAATTAACGATTAAAAGCTTATTGCTGAAGTGCTGAGGATTTAACTATATTGCTGGTTAATCTCTGCAAGACCTGATCAATATCGTTCAAATCACCGACAATCCGCCGGACAGGCTCGGGCCATACTCTGAGTAGTGTCGGTGTAGCCGAGATATGATCAGTTTCTGCCAGGTCTGGGTGCTTGAAAACATCAATAATTTTTAGGGTATAGGGATGACCTAAATGATTCTCTAACAACTGGTATAGACTCTTGAGAGTATACTCAGTTTCTGCACTATGTCCGGAAACAAACAAACGCAGGACATAGCTATGGGTAGGTTGTGCCTGGGAGTCAGACACATCAGGCAGGGAAATCCTGGATAAAGAATCAGCTTTGGTGACATCGGTGGCAGTCAGTGATTCTGTACTATCAGTGGCAGACTTAGATAAACCCGGCAGCTTTTCCATCGCTCTCAAATGCTCCTGAGGTGATGATCTGCCAGAGTTTTGGTTAGTAACCCTTTCTGGCAAAACCTCTTCTGTATCAGAGTAGGATAATGGTTCTGGGCGGTCAATGCGCAGGATCAAGTCATGGTTTTGCCAGAGTTGGGGAAACTGATTGCGATAAGTTTCTAGCACCGCCGGGTCACAGGACTCTTCCTCCCAAGGAGCTACTTGCCACATCAGGTTTTCAGTCCCAAATACTGCATTTAACAATGCCTGATGATGTTGCACCAACCAATTAATTTCTGCTGACATGCGCAACTGATTGGTTTGAGGGTCAATCCACCGATCAATGGTGGCAGTATATCCGGGAACTAAAAAATGAGGTGGCTCTGGTAACCCCAGTATTTCCTGTAAACTCGCACACAGATGCAGGTGCCAGTGACTCTGCTTATTAAAGTCAATGCTATACACTAGATCTTCCCCTGGTGTAAATATAGCAATACCTTTAAACAGTTGGGGCAAGGGGGTTTCATCCAGCATATGCTAGTACTATGTCAATTTAGTTTGATACTTAAGGTTTTACTTTTTAGTTATAAGTGTTATTTTTCAGTTTATAAGTGTTATTTTTTAGGTAATGGTTTTAGGGGTTAGGTGTTAGGAGTTAAGTCTTAATCCCTAATTCCTAATCCCTAATATAAGCGTGACTAATCCCTAGATCCGACCGCGCAACATCATTGCGATCTCGTTGGGAGTGGGTGACTTTTCCAAGGCAGTTTCCTCAGTAATACGCCCCTCTTGATAAAGAGCGAACAAGGATTTATTTACGGTAACCATACCGTCAAATTCACTAGCCGCCATCAGTTGTTCAATTTCTTCGTATTTGCCCTTGAGAATGTAATCCTTAATGGATTCAGTATTAATCAGGATGTCATGAAAAGCAGCACGCTTGCCATCGGTAGTACGGCACAACCCTTGGGAAATTACTCCTACTAGGGCTTCTGATATGGCCACCCGCATGGGAGCCTGTTCTTCTGGATTGTAGAGATTGAGAATCCGCTCAATGGTTTTGACGGCACTGTTGGTATGCAAAGTACCCATGACCAAGTGACCAGTTTGAGCAGCCTTGAGAGCTGTATTGACTGTTTCTCGATCTCGCATTTCCCCAATCAGAATCACATCAGGGTCTTCCCGCAAAGCCGCTTTCAAGGCCCGGTCAAATTTACGGGTATGCATTCCTACTTCCCGCTGTTTAACCAGAGATTTGCGACTTTGGTGGATAAATTCAATGGGGTCTTCAATGGTAATTATATGCCGCGCCATATCTTTGTTCATATAGTCTATCATGGCGGCCATGCTGGTAGATTTTCCCGAACCTGTGGGACCGGTGACCAAAATGAGACCTTTATGGTAGTGACAGACATCTTTCAGGATTGCAGGCAACCGCAACTCCTCAAGGGTCAATATCTTCAGGGGAATAATCCGCAAGACCATTGCAGGACCAAGAAGGCTATCGAAGACATTAATCCTGACCCGACTAAACTCGTACTGAGTTGCCCCATCAAATTCCAACTCTTCTCTAAAGCGCCGGATTTCCTCATCACTCATTACTTCCTTGAGCCAACAGTTAAATGTTGCGTGATCTGTGACTGGATACTCCGTTGGCTCCATTTCACCGCGACTCCGGAAACGGGGAGTTTCACCAACACCTAGATGAATATCAGACACTCCTTTCTCAAAAGCCTGACGGACAATGCTTTCTAAGCTTGACTGTCCAGGAGGCAGACCGATGCTATGGGGTGTCTTCTGGTGCTGATTGGCGGATGGTTTTGCTTGGACGTTAGTGGCTGAATTCTGACCTGTTGTGGGCACAGGCCGAGGGCGTGAGGCTACTGCGGCACCGGCTTGACTGCTTCTTGGAGCCATGGCTCTTGGTTGTGCAGGTCTCGATTGATTGCCTTGAGCAGATGCTGCTCTAGACGCTATATTCAAAGGCGGTGGTGCTGGTGCAATGCGGGGTGAGGACTGTGGATCTGTCATCTTTCAACTACCAACTACAGTTGGGCTACGAGAATTTATTTTACAAACTCTTACTCAAAGTTTTCCCAACAGTTAGCGTTGAGTATAACTTATAACAGTTCTACCTTAAGTAAGGGATTTTCGTATTGGGTTAATCGCCTGACGGGGTGACAAACAGCCTTAAAAGCTTTACGGGGTGTGGGGTGTGGGGT